>VGAZ01000006.1 GCA_016870615.1 Actinomycetota bacterium
AAGTAAATTACAGTGACGGGCAAATGGTGCTTTTGCCGTCTTCTGATTCCAAAAGGCTTGCCGGAATGCACGGGCTTTACAGGAATCTTCTGAGCAATATGGTCACAGGTGTAAATGAAGGATTTGAAAAAACCTTAAAAATTATAGGCGTGGGATACAGGGCTTCAAAAAAAGGCGAGGACCTTGAAATACTTGTAGGCTATTCTAATCCAGTGGTTTTCAAGAAACCCGGGGATATATCATTTGAAATGCCGGATAATACAACTATAGTGGTAAAAGGTATAGACAAACAGAGGGTTGGCCAGGTTGCTGCAGACATAAGGGATATAAGGAAACCTGAGCCGTATAAAGGCAAGGGCATAAGATACCTGAATGAAGCAGTTAGAAAGAAAGTCGGAAAAGCTGCGGCATCTGCAAAAGGCGGCAAGTAAGGAGTAATAAATGAAAAGCAGGACAATAAGAAAAGATAAAAGTTTAAGAAGGAAAACAAGAGTTGCCTATAAAGTAGGGTCAAGCAGTGACAGGCCCAGGCTTTATGTTTTCAGGTCAAACAAGTATATTTATGCCCAGATTATTGACAGTTCGGGAAATACAGTTGCGGGTATTTCAAGCAAATCCTTAGAGTCAGACAAGTCCGCAAAGGGCAATATTGATATAAGTTTTAAGACAGGCAAAGCTCTTGCTGAAAAAGCAAAGGGAAAGAATATACAGGAAGTTGTATTTAATCGCGGCAGCTATAAATACCATGGGAGAATAAAGGCTTTAGCTGACGGTGCAAGGGATGGCGGATTGAAATTTTAATAATAAATAAACAGAGTTATTAAGTAAAAAATAAGGAGGAAAGGCTCGTGCCGGAATTTTCTGCAGCGGAAGAATATTCAGAAAAAGTAATTAAAATAAACAGGGTTGCAAAGGTTGTCAAGGGCGGAAGAAGGTTCAGCTTCAGCGCGCTTGTGGCAGTTGGAAATATGAATGGAAGAGTTGGCGTTGGGTTTGGGAAAGCAAATGAAGTATCAATTGCAATCCAGAAAGCCATAAATGCGGCAAAGAAAAATTTATTTGATGTTCCTATTATTGAAGGAACAATACCTTATATGGTCAATATGAAATATGGCGCCGGACATGTTTTTATGAAGCCTGCCGCACACGGCACAGGAGTTATTGCCGGCGGCGCAGTAAGGGCAATTATGGAACTTGCCGGGGTAAAGGACATACTTACAAAGTCACTCGGCAGCGCAAATGCTTTAAGCATAGCAAATGCAACAATAGAGGGATTAAAATCATTAAAAACAAGAGAACAGGTACTGGCCACAAGGCTGGTTAATAGTAAAGCAGAAGCCTAGTATTTAGGTTTTTAAGGAGGAAGTTTTGAAACTCTGCGACATAAAACCGGATAAAAGTTTAACTAAAAAAAGAAAAAGAGTTGGAAGGGGCAATGCTTCGGGCCACGGCACCACAAGCGGCAGGGGCAGCAAAGGCCAGCTTTCGCGCTCAGGCGGTAATCTGCGTGTTGGATTTGAGGGCGGCCAGATGCCACTGCACAGGCGCATACCTCATTTAAGGGGATTTAAAAACACAAGGAAAAAAGAGTTTAATATAGTAAATGTCGGAAGCCTTGAAAAGTTCAGCGAAAAAGATACTGTTGATTTTGGTTTTCTTTTAAAGAATGGAATGATAAGAAAAGAAGAAAACTTGCTCAAAATACTTGGAAATGGCAAACTCACAAAAAAACTGGCAGTAAAGGCTAATTATTTCAGTGCTGCTGCCATTTCTAAAATAGAGGCTGCCGGAGGCAGTGCAGAGATAATTGATGCCGGTAAAAAATAGTTGTTATGTAAAAAAGATGCAGGCATTTTTGTGCAGCTTATCTAATTAAAAGATTTTTAAGAGGAAAATATTATGTGGAAAGCAATTATAAATGCTTTTAGGATTAAAGAAATAAGAAACAGGATTTTTTACACTCTTGCAATACTTGCGCTTTACAGGTTCGGGTCAAATATTACAGTTCCCGGCGTTGACGCAAAAGCAATAACCGAGCAGGTGCAGTCCGGGCTGCTGGGCATAATGGACCTTTTTTCAGGCGGGGCGCTTTCAAGGTTTGCAGTTTTTTCACTTGGAATAATGCCATATATTACCGCGACCATTATTATGCAGCTTTTGCAGGTTGTCATACCAAAGCTTGCGCAGCTTTCAAAAGAAGGCGAAATAGGCAGGAAAAAAATCAACCAGATTGCAAGGTATATGACAACAGGCCTTGCTCTTATACAGTCAGTTGCCATGGTTTTTTATTTTCGTAATTTCAATGCAATACCAAGATTTGATGCAATGCACATAATACTTATAGTCATAACGCTTACAGCTGGAACAACACTTATAATGTGGCTGGGCGAGCTTATAAATATACATGGCATAGGCAATGGCATATCACTCATTATATTTGCATCCATAGTCTCAAGGCTTCCCGGCCAGATACTGGGTATGTTCAGGCTGCAAACTGTAAACATTATTTTTGTAATAATCCTTGCTGCACTTGCAGTAGGAGTCATAATGGCAATTATAGAAATGACACAGGGTGAGCGAAGAATTCCAGTACAGTATGCCAAAAGGATCGTTGGAAGGAAAGTCTTTGGCGGCCAGAGCACTTATATACCGTTAAAAGTCAACCAGGCTGGAGTAATGCCGATTATATTTGCTGTTTCTGTGCTTCTTTTTCCTGCAACTATCGCACAATTTACAAATGTGGCGTGGCTTCAGAGGATAGCAGATATGTTCACTCCAAGCGCAGAGGGCAAAATAAATCCCGTTTATGCGGTTGTTTATCTTATCCTGATAATATTCTTTGCATATTTTTATGGTGCGATTACTTTTAACCCAATGGATACTGCAGATAATTTGAGGAGATACGGCGGTTTTATACCAGGAATTAGGCCTGGCAAAAATACTGCTGACTATCTGTCCCATATATTAAACAGGATTACTCTTCCGGGCGCAGTTTTTCTTGCAATGATAGCGTTATTACCGGAAATACTTATAACTTACGGAAATATGCCATTCAGGTTTGGCGGGACTTCAATACTTATTGCTGTAAGTGTTGCGCTTGAGACAATGCGGCAGCTTGAGTCCCAGCTTATAATGCGTGACTATGAAGGGTTTTTAAAATGAGGCTTATACTGCTTGGCGCGCCTGGCGCCGGCAAGGGGACACAGGCAAAAAATATTGTGTCAAAATTTAAAATTGCGCATATCTCTACAGGAGATATTTTAAGGGATGAAGTTAGAAACAGTTCCGGGCTTGGAATAAAAGCCAACCAGTATATGAAAGAGGGAAAGCTTGTCCCTGATGAGCTTATAATTGAAATTATCAGGAATATGCTGGTAAAAGGCGGCGGTAAAAGCGGTTTTTTAATGGATGGTTTTCCGAGGACTATGGTCCAGGCTGAAAAATTTGATGAAATGCTTGCAGGCCTGGGGCAGTCAATAGATAGAGTTATAAACATTTCTGTGGATAGCGAAAGGCTTATAAAAAGGCTTACTTCCCGAAGGGTTTGCAGTAGCTGCAATAATATATGCAGCATAAGCAATAATGAAGAGGACAAGGAGGGCTGCCCATCATGCGGAGGCAGTCTTTATAAAAGGAAGGATGACCGGGAGGAAGTAATAAAACACAGGTTAAAAGTTTATGAGCAACAGACAAAACCACTTATAGATTATTACAAAAAAAGCGGGCTTCTATTTGAAGTTGACGGCTCAGGAACTGAAACAGCAGTTACGGAAAGGATACTTTCAATCCTATGATTATATGCAAGTCGTCAGATGAGATAAAGCTGATGGGGCAGGCAGGTAAAATAGTAACAGAAGTTCTTTTACAAATTGAAAATAGTTTAAAACCGGGGGTGCAGACTTTTTTTCTTGATAAACTGGCAGAAGGGTTGATATACAAAATGGGCGCTCTGCCTGCTTTTAAGGGCTATATCGGTAAATTAAATTCCACGCCATACCCGGCAAGCATATGTGTTTCCATAAATGAAGAAGTTGTTCATGGAATCCCGGGGAAAAAAACAGTTAAAGAAGGAGATCTTGTATCTGTTGATGTTGGGGTAAAATACCGGGGTTATTATGGAGATGCTGCAAGGAGTTTTATAGTCGGCGATGCAGATAAAACTGTCCGTAGATTGTTTGATGCTACTCTTGATGCGCTTAACAAAAGCATTGATAAATGTGTAATCGGCAGCCGTCTTTCTGATATATCCCACGCAATTGAGGCAAGAGCGCAGAAGGATAATTTTTCCGTGGTTCGCATATTTGTAGGCCATGGCATCGGGAAAAGAATGCATGAGGATCCGCAGATATTAAATTACGGTCCCCCTGGACAGGGTCCTCCTCTTAAAAAAGGAATGGTGCTTGCAATTGAACCTATGCTTAATGCGGGAACTTCAGATGTTGAAGTGCAGCCTGATAACTGGACAGTTGTTACTGCTGACAGGAAACTATCCTGCCATTTCGAGGATACAGTGGCAATAACTTCTGACGGTCCATTAATTTTAACCAGGGGCTGAATTAAAAAGTATAGACTTTTTTTTGATTATTTGATAACCTACATGTTTGCGCCTTAAAATAGGGTGTAGTTATTTATAATTTAACAGGGAGGCCAATATTTCTAAAAAAGAAGGCATTATTGAGGCTGAGGGCACAATTCTTGAATCTCTGCCGAATGCCATGTTCAGGGTCGAGCTTGACAATGGACATAAGGTACTGGCGCATATCTCAGGCAAAATGAGGATGCACTATATAAAAATACTGCCTGGAGATAAGGTAAGAGTGGAAATTTCACCATATGACCTTACAAGGGGACGTATAACATTCAGGAAAAAGTAGTAAAGACAAGGCTTTTACCGGTTTAATAATTTAAGGTTTAGCGCGGTGCCGGCCAGCCGCTTAAAATAAAAATAAAGTTTTTAATAAACTTTTAAATATTTTAGAAAAGGATTTGCAATGAAAGTAAAACCATCAGTAAAAAAAATATGCAGCAGCTGCAGGATAATAAGGCGGGAAGGCAAAGTAATTATTATTTGTAAAAATCCCCGGCATAAACAAAAACAGGGTTAAGGAGGTTTTTAAGTTGGCAAGAATTTCAGGAGTAGATATTCCGAGGGATAAACATATTGTAATTGCCCTCACTTATATTTTTGGCATTGGCAAATCGCTGGCAGAGAAAGTACTTAAGGATCTGGGTATTGACCAGGCAAGGAAAACCAGGGATTTGACTGAAGATGAAATAATTAAAATAAGGGCATATATTGATAATAATTTTAAAGTCGAAGGTGATCTTAGAAGGGAAGTCACCCAGAATATAAAAAGGCTGATTGAAATAAATTCCTACAGGGGGATAAGGCATAAAAGAGGCCTGCCTGTAAGGGGACAGAGAACACACACAAATGCAAGGACAAGAAAAGGCAGGAAAAGATCTGTAGGAATAAAGGCAAAAGCAAGATAATGTCTTTCATGCAGGCGATAGATAATACGCAACAGATATTTATATGGAGGTAAATTTTGGTAAAGAAAACCACTGCTGTTAAAAGGATAAAAAGAAAAGATAAAAAGAATATTCCTTATGGCGTTGCTCATATACAGTCCACTTTTAATAATACTATTGTTACTATTACTGACCAGAAGGGCAACACGATCTCATGGGGCAGTGCGGGGGCAATGGGCTTTAAAGGTTCGCGCAAGAGCACACCATTTGCGGCGCAGGTAACTGCTTCCAATGTTGCAAGAGCTGCCCAGGAACATGGTGTTTCCCGCGTGGATGTGCTTGTAAAGGGAATAGGTTCCGGAAGGGAAACTGCAGTAAGATCCCTGCAGGCCGCAGGACTTGAAATAGGTGCAATTACCGACATTACACCTATGCCGCATAACGGTTGCAGGCCCCGAAAACGTAGAAGAGTTTAAAAAGTAATTCTGCAGTACTGTATTTTAATTAAAAACTGCAGTCTTTTATTTATTAATTATACTGGTTTTAATTTAGCAAATATTGCTGATTATTAGGAGGATTATTTTATATGGCCGCTATTACAGAGTACTCCTGCAAACTTTGCAGAAGAGAAAAACAGAAACTGTTTTTGAAGGGCTCAAGATGCTTTACTGACAAATGCGCCATAGAGCGAAAACCGTATGTGCCTGGACAGAAAGCAAAAATGAGGCTTATTGAAAGCGAGTACTACCTTCAGCTTCGTGAAAAACAGAAAGCAAAAAGGTATTATGGAGTTCTTGAAACACAATTCAGGAATTATTATAAAAAAGCTGTAAGGAAAAAGGGAATAACCGGTGAAGTGCTGCTTCAGCTGCTTGAAACAAGGCTTGATAATGTAATTTACTCTATGGGCCTTGCAGTTTCAAGAAGGCAGGCAAGGCAGCTTATTTCGCATGGTCATGTTGCAGTAAATGATAAAAAAGTTGATATTGCATCCTATATGTTAAAAGAAGGCCAGACTGTAAGCATTTTGCCGTCAAGCTCAGAGATAATCCCTGTTCTTGAAGCAAAAGAGTCTGCGGGAAGTCTTACCATTCCTGAATGGCTCAAAGTGGATATTGCAAATCTTAAAGGCCAGGTAATAAGGCTTCCGGAAAGAAATGAAATAAAGGCCCCTGTAAATGAGCAGATGATTGTAGAGCTTTATTCAAAGGTTTAGTTTTTCTTTTAAAAGCCGCTGCAATTTTATGGTTTAAATGGCAGGCAAATTAGTTTATTTGTAAATTTTTTTAATTATTTTTTCTTTTTAATACTATAGGAGGTTGATATAAATTGCTTAAAATGCACAAGCCAAATGTTTCGACAGAACAAAAAGATGAGTTTGAAAGTATTTTCACTATTGAACCTCTTGAACGCGGATTTGGGCATACCCTCGGCAACTCCATAAGAAGGGTCCTGCTTTCATCTATTGAAGGTGCCGGGATAACCAAGGTAAAAGTTGAAAACATAAGCCACGAGTTCTCAGTAATAGAGGGCTTAAAAGAAGACATACTTGAGCTTATAGCCAACTTAAAAAACATTGTATTTAAAATGGAGGGTGAGGAGCCTGTAAAGATAAGGCTTAAAAAAAGCTCTTCCGGGGAAATAAAGGCTGCAGACATGAAGCTGCCTGCAGGAGTTGAAATTATAAACCCGGACTCATTTATTGGCACTCTTGCAGATAATGCAAAAATTGATCTCGAGCTTACGCTTGAAAAAAATAAAGGCTACTTTTCTGCTGAGGAAAATACTACAGAGAACATGCCTATAGGAGAAATACCGCTTGATACGATTTTTTCTCCAATAAGAAGAGTAAGTTTTAAAATTGAAAATACCCGTGTGGGCCAGATGACAAACTTTGATAAACTGGTTCTTGACATAAAGACAAACGGAAGCATAAAACCTGAAGATGCTTTAAGCCAGGCATCAAAAATAATAAATGATTATATGGCGCTTTTAATTGATCTTTCTGAAAATAATTCACATGACCCGATATTTGATGAAGCTCCTGAAAAAGAAGAGCCTGCAAAAGATATGACTATTGACGATATGGAGCTGTCTGTAAGGGCAACGAACTGCCTTAAAAGGGAACATATTGATACGCTTGACCAATTGCTCAATTACAGGGAGGATGAACTTTTGCAGATAAGAAATTTCGGGCAAAAATCAATTCAGGAAGTAAAGGATAAGGTAAAGGAAATGGGACGTTCTTTCAGGAAATAAGCATGACCTTTATTTATTTTGATTGTATAAAAAACAGGAAGTTTTAAATAGGAGATACAGCAATGGTAGTACCAAAAAAAGCAAGAAGACTGGGGAAAAGTGCAAGCAACCAGAAAGCGATTCTTAAAAATCTTGCAATTTCCCTTTTTGAAAATGGCAGGATAACAACAACTGTTACCAGGGGAAAGTATTTGAGAGGTTATGTTGACAGGCTCATTATTTTTGCCAAAAAAGGTGATCTTGCATCAAGGAGGCAGTGCCTGAAAACAATTGATAATGTCGATGCTGTAAAGAAATTGTTTGATGAAATTGGTCCTGCAGTTTATGAGAGGACAAGCGGCTTTACGAGGATAATCAAGTCAAATAACAGGCTCGGCGACGGTGCAGAGATGGTAATAGTTGAGCTGATTCGTTAATTTGAAAATTAATATATATTATTATGCACACTTATTCTGCTGTTATTGAATATGACGGCACATGCTTTAAAGGTTTCCAGAAGCAGCCTTCAAATGTGCGGACAGTGCAGCAAGAAATCTGCAGGGCGCTGGATGTTCTTGCGCCCGGATTTACAGGTTTCAGCTATGCGGGGCGTACGGATGCAGGAGTGCATGCAAGAAATCAGGTAATAGGTTTTAAGTGTAAGAATGCGCTTGATATTTACAGGTTTTCCTGGAAATTTAACTGCCTTTTGCCTGAGGATATAAGTGTTAAAAGTGTGCAGGAGCAAAGTGCAGGCTTTGATGCAAGAAAAGATGCAAAGCTTCGCCGCTACAGTTATTATATTGTAAACAGCAGCTGCCATAGTGTTTTTTTGAAAAAGTACAGCATAATGATAACCAGGAAACTGGACATGCAGGCAATGAAAAAGGCCGCAGAAAAGTTTATCGGGATTAAAGATTTTTCTGCTTTCTGCAATGATAACCTGAAAACAGGCCAAAATATAAGGCAGGTTAATGACTGCCGCATAAAAATGCATGCGGGAAGCCTTATAATAATTGATATTTGTGCAAATGCTTTCCTGTATAATATGGTAAGAATTATTGCAGGCACTTTAATTGAGATAGGAAAAGGCCAGAGGGATGCAGAAAGTATTGAAGCTGCATTTGCAAGCAAAGACAGGCAAATGGCCGGCAGGATAGCTCCGGCAAAAGGATTATTCCTTTCAGGTGTAGTTTACTGATTTTACTAAATATAAATTATTAAAGATTAAGCAACAGTTTACTTTGGAGGTAAGATGGTTAGCGCAGGCACAAAAACCTACAGTGCTAAAAAAGAGGATATTGAAAGAAAATGGTACCTGGTAGATGCCAAAGATAAAAATCTTGGCAGGCTTTCAACCAGGATAGCTAAAGTATTAAGGGGCAAGGACAAAGTCCTTTTTACTCCGCATGTTGACTGCGGCGACTTTGTAATTGTCATAAATGCAAAGCACATAAAGGTTTCAGGAGATAAAATTGACGACAAGCTTTATTACAGGCACAGCGGGTATGTCGGTAATTTAAAAAGCACGAATTTGCGTGATATGCTTGCCAAAAAACCGGAATTTGTCCTGAGGCATTCAATTAAGGGAATGATACCGCACAATATACTGGGAAGGCAGATACTTAAAAAATTAAAAATATATGCGGGCGACAGTCATCCGCACGAGTCCCAGAAACCAGAAGTTTTAGAAGTATAAGTTTTAGGCAAGGAGAAATAATTTGGCAGAGAAAATAATATACTATGCTACCGGTAAGCGAAAAGAATCAATTGCAAGGGTAAGGCTTACGCCAGGCACAGGAAAAATTACAGTTAATGACAGGGAATTTAATGCCTATTTCAGCAGTGCAGCGCAAAAAACAATGATAGTGGAACCGCTTAAACTGACGGGAACAGAAACTGTTTATGATGTTCTTGCAGATATAACCGGCGGAGGGGTTTCCGGGCAGGCAGGAGCCCTAAGGCACGGGATTTCCAAGGCGCTTCTTGATGTAAATGAAGAGTTCCGCCAGATTTTAAAGCGTGAAGGTTTTTTAACAAGAGATTCAAGAATAAAGGAAAGAAAGAAATACGGCCTTAAAAAAGCAAGAAAGAGACCCCAGTTCTCAAAACGATAGTGCATTATCCTTGTTTGAAAATTAACCTTTCAAAGGTTGAAAATAATATAAGAATAATAAACGGCCGGTGTGCCACAAGTGGCATATCGGTCGTTGGCGTTTCTAAATGTTTTTTCGGCGATGCAGTAATTGCAGGGCTGTTTAAAAAAAACGGGATAAAAATATTCGGGGACAGCAGGATTTTAAACCTTATTAAGCTGAGAAAACACTTTGGCCCAGCTCAGGACCTTTATATGCTCAGAACACCCATGATAACTGAAGTTAAGGAACTGGCAGGGATATGCAACACAAGTATGAATACTCAGAGAGAAACAGTAAAGGCAATATCGGGGCAATGCCAAAGCCTTGGCAAAAGGCACAAAATAATAGTAATGGTTGAAACCGATGACCGTCGTGAAGGGCTGCTGCCCGAGCAGGTACTGTCTTTCTGTGCATATGTGCAGAAAAATTGTCGAGCCATTGACATGCTGGGCATAGGAACGAATGCCAGGTGCATAACAAATAAAAGGCCTAAGCGCAAAAGCCTTGAGCTGCTGGTTGAGCTCAAAGAAGAGATTGAACATAAGCTTGGCATAAATATACAGGTTGTTTCAGGAGGTAATTCAAGCATCTGGGATTTAATTGAAAATGACGACGTGCCATCAGGCATTAACCAGGTAAGGATTGGCGAAGCAATACTTCTTGGCCATGAGACTGCACAGTATAAAGCTATAAAAGGAACATATAGCGATGCTTTCATCCTTGAGGCTGAAATTATTGAAACAAAAAAACGCTCTGGGGGCTCCGCTTCACACAGGGCAATTGCAGCTCTTGGGCTGCAGGATGTTTATTTCAAAAACATCAAAGCTGCAGAGCCGCCAGCGGTAATTGAAAGCCAGAGTAGTGATCACAGTGTTATTGAAACAGCCGTCAAAATAAAAACCGGTGATATCATATCCTTTAAGCCTGATTATTTCGGTATACTTTCATGCATGAGCTCACCATTTGTTAAAAAGGTATATATAATTTGAATTGTCTTTTATTTAAATAAAAGTTTTTAGTAAAATTTCCTTAAGATTAATTAAGCAGGGAGGTGCCGATGTGCGGCATAGTGGCATATATTGGAAATAAAAACTGTAAGAATATCCTAATAAACGGACTTAAAAGGCTTGAGTACAGGGGTTATGACTCCGCAGGGATTGGCATTCTTATTAAGTCCTGCAATAAAAATGCAGAATCAGAATCTCACGAAGCAGGCCTGGAAAGAAACAGGCTTGAAATAAAGGTAGTCAAGCAGTCCGGAAAAATAAACGATCTTGAAAAGCTGCTTGAGGGACAGGAAGTTGAAGGAACGGTTGGTATAGGACATACCAGGTGGGCAACTCATGGCCAGCCCAACCAGTTAAATTCCCACCCCCATTATGACTGCAGTAAAAAAATTGCTGTAGTTCATAACGGAATAATTGAAAACTATGCCGAAATAAAAGAGGAGCTTATTAAAAAAGGGCATAAGTTTATCTCTGAAACTGACACTGAGGTCCTTCCGCACCTGCTCGAGGAAATCCTGAAGACAGACCCTTGCGCAAATCTGCTTATTGCAATGCAGATACTGCTTAAAAAAATAAAAGGCTCCGGCGCAATTGTAGCCCTGGGCACGGACTATCCGGATGAGCTTATTGCAGGCAGGATTGCAAGCCCTTTAATAGCCGGAATTTCAAAAGATGGCAATTTTTTTGCATCAGATATGCCCGCCATTCTTGAGCACACCCATGATTTTGTTGTAATAAATGATTATGAAACTGTGAGGCTTACAAGGGATAAGGTAGAAATTTATAATCCTGAAGGAATACTTATTCAAAGGGATGTTTTTAAAGCAACATGGACGCTTGAGAGCGCAGAAAAGGCCGGATATGAAGATTTTATGCTAAAAGAGATATTTGAGCAGCCATACGGCATCAGGGAAACCATGAGGGGCAGGATTACTAACGGGATATTTAATTTTGATGAGCTTGAACTTGACGATGATAAAATAAAAAACCTGAAAAAAATCCAGATTATTGCCTGCGGAACATCATATCACTCAGCTCTTACAGGAAAACTTGTGATTGAAAAATGGGCAAAAATACCCGTTGAGGTTGATATTGGCTCAGAATACCGCTACCGCAGTCCATTAGTCGATGAGAATTCTCTATTTATTGCAATTACACAATCAGGAGAGACCATTGATACTCTTGCAGCAGTTAAAGAAGCAAGGAAAAAGGGAGCAAAAGTCATGGCTATTACAAATGTTGTGGGCAGCACCATTTCAAGGGAGTCTGACTCGGTAATATATACACATGCCGGGCCTGAAATAGGCGTATGCGCGACAAAGACATTTACCGCCCAGATAATTGTAATGTATCTTATCGGCCTGTATCTTGCAAAAAGAAAAAATCTTTTAAGTGAAGATGCACTCAATGGATTTATAAATGAACTCGAAATAATGCCGGCTAAAGTCCAGCAGGTTTTAAATAATGCAGGCAAAATTAAAAAGATAGCAGATAATACTTACAGGCACACATGCTTTTTATTCCTGGGACGTATTTACGGATTTCCCATGGCTCTTGAAGGCGCGCTTAAACTTAAGGAAATATCATATATCCATGCGGAAGGGTATGCCGCAGGGGAAATGAAGCACGGTCCGATTGCATTAACAGATACAAAAACAATAGTTGTGGGAGTAATTCCCGAAGATTTTGTATATGACAAAATGCTTTCCAACCTGCAGGAAGTAAAAGCAAGAAATGCAAAAATCTTTGCGCTGGTAACTGAGGGTGACGCCAATACTTCAAAATATGCAGATTACACGTTTGAAATGCCCAAAACATTTGAAGAGCTTTACGGCATACTCGAAGTGGTGCCGCTGCAGCTTTATGCATACTATATCGCAAAAAACCTGGGAAGAAATGTTGACCAGCCAAGAAACCTTGCAAAAAGCGTTACCGTTGAGTAAGTATTTATTTTTTTACCACGAAATTTTAGACACTAACCTGTCAAAGCATTCCTTAAAATAAAAATGACTATTTTATGAGATAATATATATTTAGTGATTGGAAAACTTACTGAGTTTAAACACTGGTATTTTTATGGATAATCTTAATATTTACGGTATCGGGACCGATATAATTGAAGTACAAAGAATAAAAAATGCAATCCTGAAATTTTCCGGATTCAGGGAAAGAATTTATACTGCCAGGGAAATAAGTTACTGTGAAAACAAGAAAAACCCCTCAGCAAAATACATAAGCTATGCGCAGAGGTTTGCAGCAAAGGAAGCAGTGGCCAAGGCCCTAGGCACCGGGCTTGGAAAGCATGTTTTTTTCAGTGAAATAGAGGTTATAAACCGCGATAGCGGCAAACCGGAAATTAATCTTTATGGAAAGTCAAAAAATTTCTGCATGGCTAATTTCATTTCTGAAATTTTGATCTCATTAACCGGCACAAAAGATTATGGCGCAGCATTTGCAATTGCAGTAAGAACATAGAATAAAGTGCCTTAATCCTAAAACCACTTTTTCCTTAATACTGGTGTCAGTATTGCTGGGCATCGTAACTAATCAGCCTTATCTCTACCTTTTCCACCTTTTTTTCACCGATTTGGACCAGGGAGCCTGCAGCTACTCCTGACTTAATTGATCTTTTTTATACAATTTGCCATCTTAATAATATAAACTAATTAATTTGGTCATGTATATAGATTAATATATCGTCCTGAAGTAATTTTTAGTTATTTTTTCATCTTTGGATATCAGGGTTAAATCCATATACTTTGCATGTGCGACTATTATCCTGTCAAAAGGATCCCTGGTCCACTTTTCATTTAACGAGATTTTTATTATTTCCTTAAAGTCGCTGTTTTGGACTCTAAGACCTATATTTTTTTCCAGATAACCGAGAATAGTTTCAGAATTATCTTTGATTTTTTCAATTTCAAACAAATATTCTATTTCCATGTTTACAATCGGTGAAATAAGCAAATCATTTTCTTCAATATATTTTTTTGCTTTTTCCGATAACAGGTTTATTCTTTTTTCATAAAGCCATATTATAATATGAGTATCAAGAAAGCAGCTCATAGATTTTCCTTTTCCTTCCACTCGTTATCAAAGTTTATACTAATAATGCTTTCAGGATCACCAATAATAGTACTATGCTCTGTTAGCCTTTCAAGTTTGCTCTTCTTTTTTTCCGGCATAATCTTCAGTATTTCACCTTTTCTGTTTATTTTTACCGGGATACCCGAGTCAAGTATTTCATCAAGTATCCTGTAAAGGTTTTGCCTTAATTTAGTGGCAGTTATAATCATATTCACCCCGCATTTTTTAATTCAAAATTATATTTTTTACATCTCTAAATCTATTTATATTTTAGTATAAACACGTATGTATTACAATATATAATATGTACGTAATTTTATTGTTTAAATAAATACATTGCTATATAAACTCCCATTCTCAGATGGAAAGCCAGGTATTATAATTATAGGGTGATATGCCTGTGGCGCGCACTTATACTTTTGCAGATTACCTTGATTTAAGAATCATATTAACGAATTTATTTATATAATACTAAATTAGTAGTATATGAATAAATAAATAATAATGAAGAGGAAAAAATGAAAATAAATTTATTGAAAATTTTTCTTATAATGGCCTTTGCTGTTTTTCTGCCTTTACTGGCAATAACTTCATGCAGTCCAGGCGCCAGCGCAGAAAGCAGTGTGGCTAAAGAAGATATCAACGAGAAAGAATCCGGGCTTAAAAAGAGCGTGGATGAAAATAAAATTGAAGATAAAAATGCAATGGAGGAAGAAATGGTCAGTAGTGAAACTTTAATTGTTGCTCCCAATTACAAAGATAGCAGGTATAAAGAAATATATTTGGCCGGAGGGTGTTTTTGGGGCGTACAGGCTTATATTGATAGCATAATCGGAATCGAGTACACAAGCGTAGGGTATGCAAATGGCGAAAGTGAAGAAACAGATTACTATTCCATTAAAAAAACGGGACATACGGAAACTGTGTATGTTGTTTATGATCCTGATAGAATTATGCTGGAAGAGCTTTTAGGATATTTTTATGGGATTATAGAGCCAACAAGTTTAAACAGGCAGGGAAATGATGCCGGCACACAATACCGTACTGGAATTTATTACACAGATAAAGAAGATAAAGAGATAATTGATTCTGTAACGCAAAAAGAACAGGCTAAATACAGTGAAAAAATTGTAACAGAAATCGAGCCTCTAAAGAATTATGTTTTAGCGGAGGACTATCACCAGGATTATCTGGATAAAAACCCCGGAGGTTATTGCCACATAGATTTGACCAGTATACCGCAGGAAAAACCAAAAGTCAGCCGTGCGGAATATCCAAAGCCGCCTGTTGATGAAATAAAGGAAAAACTGACTGATTTGCAGTATAGCATTACCCAGGAAGATGCTACAGAAAGTCCTTTTAATAATGAATACTGGGACAATAAAAAGGCTGGAATTTACGTTGATATAGTGACCGGGGAGCCCCTGTTTTTATCTATAAATAAATATGATTCGGGTACAGGCTGGCCATCTTTTACAAGGCCCATACAATGGGATGTTATAAATTATTATGTGGATTCTTCATCGGGTATGAATCGAATAGAGGTCAGAAGCAGAAGCGGGCACAGCCATCTGGGGCATTTATTTTATGATGGGCCTGTAGAAGAAGGAGGGCTTCGTTACTGCATTAACAGCGGTTCACTGGATTTTATTGCGCTTGATGAAATGGAAGAATACGGGTATGGCAAGTTTATAGTATTATTTGAATAAAGAAATCTATTCCCTTAGACATTCTTATAAGTCTTTATAATTTTCTTTTTTTTGCTTATACTTTTAAAAAATCACTTGATTTAAGGCTGGTAATAAATTGGGAGCAAATATAATCTTAAAAGGAAGCAGGGTGGCGGAAGTTGATGCCAAATGTATTGCTGGCGGCATTGATTCAAAATGGCTAATGCAGAATGCAGGCAGCAGCGTTGCAGCAGAAATCATAAAAGATTACCGAAGGCTTCTTAAGACAAAAAAAATAAAAGGCATTATTGTTTGCGGAGGTGGAAATAACGGGGGAGACGGTTTTGTCGCCGCAGCAGACCTTGCCGCTGCCGGGATTTTCATAGATGTATTTTTTATAAGCCCGCCTGAAAAATTTTCTGGGGACTCAAAATTTTATTTTGACAGACTGCCGGACTCAAAAGTCGAGAATATAAAATACATTGATTCAAGTATTGCGGAAGATAAAGAATATTTTACAAATAAAGCCAGGGCTGCCGATTTTGTGCTGGATGCGATATTTGGCACGGGCCTTCATAAAAATGATGTCAGGGGCCAGGCAAAAGATATAATCGGGATTATAAACAGCATAAAGGATGAACGGAAAAAATCTGTGCGCCTTTCAGTTTATGCATGCGACATACCTTCAGGAGTTGATTCTGATAATGCACGCATACTTGGAAATGCAGTAAAAGCGGATAAAACAGTGACTTTCGGCTGCATAAAGCTGGGAATAGCACAATATCCGGGAAAGCAATACGCAGGCCAAATCACAGTAAGCGATATTGGCATCCCTGATAAATATTACGGGGAATATGAAAAAATATTCCAGGTTGACCTTTCGTGGGTTGCAGAAAAAATACCCATGGCAGGACCCCTGTCATATAAGCATTCAGTAGGTAAACTTCTTGTCATTGCAGGTTCGCCCGGATTTACAGGAGCTGCATCAATGACATGCCAGGCGGCAATGCGTGCAGGCGCAGGAATAGTGACCCTGGTATGCCCATGGGAATTAAACAGCATATTTGAAATAAAGCTTACTGAGGTAATGACATATCCTGTAGAGCAGACTGATGACATAACAATACATATTGATGCATATGAGGAAATAGAAAAACTGGCCCAGGACTATGATGCACTTGCAATAGGCCCTGGACTTTCAAAAAACCCGAGCACAATACGCCTTGTAAGGGAGATACTTAAAAATATAAAAAAACCCACGGTCCTTGATGCTGACGGCCTGCGCGCGCTTTATGGCCCAAAGGAAATTGAAACAGGCAAAAGCCCTGATTTTTCCCATGTTATAATAACCCCTCATGCTGGAGAGCTTGCAGCTATACTTGGCATTGAAAAAATACCGCTGCAGGACAGGCTTAAATATAATTACCAGGCAGCCCATAAATATGGAGTTATATCAGTTTTAAAAGGGGCCGCAACCCTGGTTACATCTCCTGGCGGCACAACTTATATAAACCCTGCGGGAAGCTGGGCTCTTGCAACTGCAGGTACAGGGGATATACTAACAGGCATTACCGGTTCGCTGCTTTGCCGGAAAATGAGCCTTGCAGAAGCTGCAGTTTGCGCAGTATTTATACATGGTATGGCTTCTGATATAATGGCAGCAAAAACCTCAAGGACCTGCCAGTTAGCAACTGATTTGCTGGAGGGAATTAAAGAGGTATTTATTGAAATTGAGAGATTAAAACAGGAGTAATAGCATGGCAGAATTGACTGCAAAAGACATAATGACTGAAAAAGTAATAACTATTAGCCAGGATGCTTCTATTGAAGAGCTTTCTGAAACTCTTTTAGAAAACAAAATCAGCGGAATGCCTGTAACAGACAGCAGCGGGAATCTTGTTGGAATTGTCACTGAGGCTGATATAATGGTGAGGAATACGGAGCTTCATTTCCCCAGGTATTTCAAGCTGCTTGATGCAATAATATATCTTGAAAGTTTTACAAAATTCAGGGAAAACCTTAAAAAACATCTTGCTACAAAAGTTGGAGATATAATGACAAAAAAAGCTTTTACAATAAATACCCAAACGCCTGTAAGTGACGCTGCAGAAATAATGCTTCAGAAGAAAATAAACAGGCTGCCCGTAATGGACAGTGATGGAAGGCTTGCAGGCATTGTGACAAGGGCTGATATTGTAAAATCAATGACACTAAAAAAATAACTGATATCAAATATGCTGAAAGCAAATCTGCGAAATAAAAGATTTACAAGAATTGATATAAACCTGTCTTATTTATCAAACAATGTAGCAGTATTAAAATCATGCCTTAAAAACCCTTCCACAAAAATAATGGCAGTTGTAAAGTCAAATGCATACGGGCATGGAGTTATTGAAGTATCCAAACACCTTGTAAAGAATAAAATAAATGCGCTTGGAGTAGCTCTTGCAGAGGACGGTATACGCTTAAGGAAAGCAGGCATAAAGGTGCCGATATATATTCTTGGCGAACCTCCAATGGAAATTGTTGCCGATGCAATTAAGTATGATTTCACTCTCTGCCTCAATTCCTTTACTAAAGCGGATGCAGTCTCCCAAAAAGGAGCCAAATTCGGTAAAAAAGTTGCCGTGCATTTAAAAGTTGATACAGGCATGAACAGGGTCGGTATAAATTACAGGGATGCGGTCCAGGCAATTTCAGCAATAAAAGAGCTTAAAGGTATAAAAGCAGATGGAATTTTTACGCATTTTTCATGCGCAGGCGATGCTGAACAGGATTATACAAATATGCAGTATAAAAGATTTACTGACATTTTAAAAAGCCTTGAAAACATGAGTATCAGGTTTAAAACAGTTCATTGCGCCAATAGCGCAGCCTTTTTAAGGGACAACAAATATCATTTCGATATGGCAAGGATAGGAATTGCCCTTTACGGTCTCAGCCCTTTTGCTCCGGAAAGCCTCAAATCCCTTAACGATGATGCTGCCGGTGCACTTAACAGGCTAAAGCCAATTCTCAGCCTTAAATCAAAAATATCTTTTGTAAAAAAAGTGCCCGCCGGTGAAAGCATTTCCTATGGCGCATCTTTTAAGACTTTGCGCAATTCTTTAATTGCTACTGTGCCGATTGGCTATGCTGATGGCTATTCAAGGCTGCTTTCAAATAAAGCGGGAGTACTTATAAACGGCGCCATAGCTCCTGTTGCAGGAAATGTTACGATGGACCAGCTAATGATTGATGTGACTGACATTCCTGAAAAAAGCAGCATTGCAGAGGGTACAGAAGTTACTCTAATTGGAAATTCAACATTCAGGCAAATAAGCGCAGATTACCTGGCATCGCTTATGGGTACCATAAACTATGAAATACTCTGCATGCTTAAAGACAGGATACCAAGAGTATATATATGTTAAAAATACAAGGCGATAATTAGCTTAGATTTAAAGAAAAAATTAGTATTTTGAAACAAGGGGGATTTTTATGAAAGTAATTGCTTTAAACGGCAGCCCAAAAGCCAAAGGCAATACATCAGTTGCGCTCGGTATTATATGCGCTGAACTGCAAAACAATGGTATTGAAACTGAAATTTTGCAAGTTGGCGGTAAAATATACAATCCCTGTAAGGTCTGCATGAAGTGCAGGAAGGAAAAAGACGGATACTGCCATGGTTATACAAATGACAGTGAAGATGTTTTAAACCAGTACCTTGAAAAGATTTATAGCGCCCAGGGGCTTGTAATAGGATCCCCCGTTTATTTTGGTTCAATAACACCGGAAGTAAAGTCATTTATTGACCGTGCAGGCTACTGCTCAAGGGGAGGCAGCGGCAATCTTATTAAAAGAAAGGTTTGCGCGCCGGTTGCAGTTGTCAGGCGCCACGGGGCAAATGAAACTATTGCCCAGATCACAAATTTTTTTGCCCTTGGAGAAGCTATTGTTCCGTATTCCAGCTACTGGAATTTTGCAATTGGAAGGGAACCGGGTGAGATTTTAAATGATGCGGAGGGTGTGGGCACTTTAAAAACACTTGGTGAAAATATGGCATGGCTTTTAAAGAAGCTTTATGAATAATACAGGCCTGGACTTTTATTATTTGTATTTAAAAATCAAATCAGAGCGCTCCGCATTTCTGGATATCATTGAGTGAATCTGTTAGTATATAATAAAAATGTGAAGGCTTTATTTTAATATTAAAATTTAAAGGCAAACTTGCAAGAAATAAAAAGACTCAAGGGGACAGTTCCTTTTTTCATGCAATTTTATGCCTTGGACA
Organism: Actinomycetota bacterium; assembly: GCA_016870615.1. Taxonomy (GTDB): domain Bacteria; phylum Actinomycetota; class Humimicrobiia; order Humimicrobiales; family Humimicrobiaceae; genus VGAZ01. The sequence continues at coordinate 19,886 of VGAZ01000006.1, forward strand.
AAGTGAAAGGAAAAGTTATTAAAATGAAAACTGAAAAGCTAAAAATAAAAAAAAGGCCGGGATTTTTACTATTATTTGCAGCTGCAGCACTGATGTTTCTTTTATTTTCTCTTTCTTCATGCAGTGAAGAAACTGCAGCAGCTACAGGGGTAACTGCAATTGCCGGTTTTGCGGGCCTTTATATCTGCATTATAGCAATAGCCTGGCTTGCAGGAATTTTCTTTTTTGTCGTATGGATAATTATGCTTGTTGACTGCGCAAAAAGGGAAAATGAAGATTTTCCTGATGCAAACCCGAATTCAAAGATGATGTGGATACTCATAATTGTTCTTGCAGGCGGAATCGGGGCAATAATATATTATTTTATTGTAATGCGCAAAATGCCAAAAAAGAAAGAGATTACAAAAGCTTAGCTTCCTGTAAAAAGCAATAAAACCAGACTGTGCATGCAATAGTTTCTAAAAAAAGCGCCCTGGCTAAAAGCATTTTGCCAAATATGGCTTGTTAAAAGGAAATGTTCCCGTTTAAAGAGTCATTCTTCCAGGTCAAAGTCATTCTCCTGGTTTTTGTTAGTAAATTCAGATATTGTTTCCATTAAAGTTTCAGGAATGATTTTTTTTGTTTTAAGAACATTTAAAACATTTTTAAAGCCGACTTTTTTGACAATGTATCCTGCCACCGCACCGACTGCCGCCCCGCCAAGTACATAATAAACTAATGTTTTATCAATCTTTTTGTCACTGTCCATAATTTAGCCCTCCTGAAAAAATTCATTTAAAATATATATAATGATAAAAATATTTCCAATGTTTATAGTATTATTATACTAAATATAAAATCTATTAAAAAGGGCAGCTTAAATCAGAGGTTAATTATGCATGTAAAAGAAAACGAAAGTTTAAAAAACACGCAGGGAAGGCAGGATTACAGGTATATCAGTCTTATCACCGGACTTTTTGTAGCCGTGCTGCTTATATCAAATATCGCCTCGACAAAAATTGTGCAAATCTGGAAATTCACTTTTGACGGCGGGACAATATTGTTTCCTCTTTCATATATATTCGGGGATATACTGACTGAAGTTTATGGGTACAAAACGGGAAGAAAAGTAATTTGGATAGGATTTATGTCTGCAGCTTTAATGTCTGCAACCCTGGGAATAATCGGCCTTATAAAACCTGCTCCCGGCTGGGAGATGCAGGATGCTTATATGAAAATACTGGGCCAGACGCCAAGAATAGTCACCGCGTCCCTTATAGCGTATTTTGCAGGGGAGTTCTCCAATTCATTTATTCTTGCAAAAATGAAAATACTTACGCAGGGCAGGCATTTGTGGACAAGGACAATAGGCTCAACAATAGTGGGCCAGGGGCTTGACACAGCATTATTTGTATTAATTGCATTTGCAGGCCTTTACAGCTGGAATCTTGTATTTCTTATAATAATTTCTAACTATATTTTCAAAGTTGGCTTTGAAATAGTACTGACTCCAGCCACTTACCAGGTGGTAAAATTTCTTAAAAGACATGAGAAAACAGATTACTATGATACAAGTACAAACTTCAGCCCATTCCGGTTTTTTGATTAAAATAATGAAAACAATAGCGCCGGTTTTTTTCAGTCTTCTTCATATGGGTTAGGATACCTGAAATGCTCTACTATTGTGTATTCCAGCAGTTTATCAATTTCGCTTACTTTGCCAAGGTCCTTTGATATCATTATTACAAGAGGGACTCCACGCTCATTTGTCCTTGATGAAATAAAACCTCCAAGGTCCTGGTAAGGATTATCAGGGTCAAACTGGAAATATACAATATCGCCGGGCTGCCATTGTATATCTTTATTGTCAAGGTTAAATTCAATCTCAAGCTCAAGAGCATTTCTTTTGAAGAATTTTTCCTGGAAAAAAACATCCCTGAAGTCTATATGCTTGATTGGGGCTTTCCTGTTTTTTATATCAAGGGGGTAGTCCTCCTTGTGATTTATCATATCTTCATAAATAAGTTCCATAAGGTCAAAGCCTGCATCTTTTAACACCATTGATATTACATCTGTTGAGATCCATATATTTTCAGAGGGATATCCTGTTTCAGGATATACTTTATACCCGTATTCTATATCTTCTTCAAGTAGAGCCATGAGCCGAAGAATTATTTTTTTCTGCACCTCATTTAATTCATAAGCCCCCGAGTTTTGGGCAGTTGTCTCTTCAGTTTCTTTATCTTCAGCAACTATTGTTTCAACAGTGCTTTCAAGCGGCTCCTTCTTAATGGATGATTCTGTTTCAGCCTCCGCCACTGCAGTTTCACTTTCAGGTGGAACATATGGAGAATTAATAATAAATTCTGAAACAGGCAAGGGTTTGGAGTATACAAATAAATTCTCAGGTATTTTTATTATTATATCCCTGTAATTTGAGTACAGCACCCAGACCTGTACAGCAGAAAGAATTATAACGGCAAATACAAGTACTTTAAAACCCTGGCTTTTCCTTATGTGTATTTTTTTTACTTTTTCCATATATTTTTAAATTTTTATTTTTTATTTTAACCTGCAGTATACGTCGTTTTGCCAGAATAATAAAACCGCAGCTTAGAAAAGGTTTCAATTATAATCACTGGCTTAACTATAATATATTAAAATAGCCTAAAAATAAAATCAAATCAGCCAGCTCAATAAAAAAACAGCGAAGTTTTTAAGCTTTACATTTAATTATTCTTATATATACTATATAACTTAATTTACAAAAATTTTACAAAATAATTCATATTTAAACCGGCAAAAAATATTGGCAGATAAATTGGAAAACAAGAAAAATTTCATGCTTTTGACAGGAAATGAAGCCATAGCAAGAGCTGCTTATGAAGCCGGGGTCAGCGTTGCTACCGCTTATCCTGGAACGCCTTCCACTGAAATCCTTGAAAACATATCAAAATATAAAAGTATTTACTGCCAGTGGTCTGTAAATGAAAAAGTGGCGCTTGAAGTTGCATCAGGTGCCAGTATTGCAGGTTCCAGAACCCTTGTTGCAATGAAACATGTCGGTTTAAATGTTGCAGCCGATCCGTTCATGACACTTTCATATACAGGAGTTACCGGGGGCCTGGTAATAATTAATGCAGACGACCCCTTTATGCACAGCTCCCAGAATGAACAGGATAACAGGTTTTATGCAAAATTTGCAAAAGTGCCGCTCCTTGAGCCTTCTGACAGCCAGGAGGCACTGGATATGGTAAAAGACGCATTTGATATAAGCGAAAGGTTTGACACACCGGTATTGGTAAGGACAACCACAAGGATTTCGCATTCCCGTTCACTTGTAAATATTAATCCTGTAACTGAGGTTACTCCAGTAAAATATGTAAAAAATGCACAGAAATTTGTAATGATACCAGCATATGGCAGGCAAAGGCATCATTTTGTCCTTGAAAGATGGGAAAAACTGCAAAAACTGTCTGAACTGGATATTTACCACAGGGTGCATGAACCGGAAGGCAGCAGAAAAAACAAAACTTTATTTAAGCATACGGGCATAATCACCTCAGGTGTTTCATTCCAGTACGCAAGGGAAGTTTTTGATAATATTGCTATACTTAAGCTTAATATGACAAACCCGGTATGCAAAGGCGCCATTGCTTCTTTTACTGAGGGTAAAAAGCTTATAATTGTTATAGAAGAACTAGAGCCATTTCTTGAAGAACATATCCGCCTTTTAAATCTTAAGGCAGATATTGCGGGCAAGGAGTTTTTTCCTGCATATGGGGAACTTGGCACACGGGCCCTTGAAGAAGCTTACAGCAGGCTATTTGGAAGGGAAGTTTACACGTCAAATGCTGAAAGGGGCAAAGCGGGGCAGAGATTACATTCTTCAGATACAGGTTCCGCTGCTGATTTAAAAACAGGAAATTTTTCTGATGATGGAATTAATGATAAGTCCTGTGAAATAAGCAGCATTATCAATGAGCTACCCCCAAGGCCGCCCGTTCTTTGTGCCGGATGTCCTCACAGATCGGTTTTTTATATTTTAAAGAAGCTCAAAGCTGTTGTTATGGGTGATATCGGCTGCTACACTCTTTCTGTGCTTCCTCCCCTTAACAGCCTTGACAGCTGTTTATGTATGGGTGCAGGAATAGGGCAGGCGCTCGGTATGGAAAAAGCCAATCCTGAATTTAAAAACAGGGTTGTTTCTGTAATAGGGGACTCAACATTTTTCCATTCAGGAATTACCGCAACAATTGACAATGCGTATAACAATGGTACAAATCTTATAATTGTCCTGGATAATGCCACTACTGCCATGACAGGGCACCAGGACCACCCTGGAACAGGCAAAACTCTCGGGGGTGACAGCACAATATGTTTAAAACCCGAGGATTTTGCAGAAGCTGCAGGCATAAAGAATATACAGGTTGTTGATCCCTACAAGCTGAGAAAGCTTGAAGCAGTTATCAAGCAGGAGCTTGCAAGAGATGAAATGTCTTTTATTGTTTGCAGGAGAATATGTGTTTTAATTGAAAAAGAAAAAGAGCTCCCGGTCGCATATATTGACCAGCATAACTGCAGGGAGTGCGGCCAGTGCCTTAAATTCGGATGCCCTGCAATTGAGCTTAAGGACGGAAAATATTCAATTAACAGCATACTCTGCACTGGCTGCGGAGTCTGTGTGGATATATGTAAATTTAAAGCTATAGGCACAGTAAAATAAAAACAGGGCCGGTAGTAATTATAAAAAACAAAATAATTGCATGATTATAATGTAATTGCTAGGTTTTTTGTAAATTATGCATAAAATATATTATTTTAATTAAAATATTAAAAAAATATAAAATAATTAAAACATTTTTATGATAAAAAACGACAATAATAACAACAATTACAAGATTAATTACCAGAGCATTGCCGGCAGTAGCAGCAGTTCTTTAAAAAATGGAGAAACGCTTTCAGTTTTGTTTACCGGTGTTGGCGGCCAGGGGATAATACTTGCAACGACTGTTCTTGCAAATGCAGCCATAAATGCAGGATATGATGTTAAAGTATCAGAGGTTCATGGAATGGCGCAAAGAGGCGGAAGCGTGGAAGGAAGTGTAAGGATAGGCAAAAAAGTTTTTTCCCCTACTATAAACAGTGCAGATTTTATTGTGGCGCTTGAAAAGCTTGAGGCTCTTCGTTATGCCCGGAAACTTAAAGAAGGCGGCTTTATGCTTGTAAGTGATTACAGCATTTATCCGTCAACAGTTTTTTCAGGGGATGTATCATACCCGGAAAATGCGGAAGAGATGCTGTTTAAGTTTACTGAAAATTTCTTTTTTATAAATGCAGTTGAAAAAGCTAAAAACCTTGGAAACACCAGGGTTTCAAATACTATTATGGTAGGGGCATTATCTTTAATGATGCCGTTTGGGCAGGATTGCTGGCTTGATGCAATAAAGGATAGCGTACCCGGAAAAGCACTGCAAATTAATATTGAAGCATTTAAATCAGGCAGGGATTTTTTAAAATAAAATATTTTTAAAGCTGGAGGTGGCAATGCCTGTAAAACAACTTACAATATTTCTTGAAAACCAGGCCGGAAGGCTTGCAGAGGTAGCCAAAATATTAAAGGACGGAAATATTAATCTTCAGGGTTTCTCTACTACAGAGGCAAGGGATTACGGGATTTTAAGGCTTGTTGTTTCTGATACCGAAAAGGCAAGGCAGATGTTAAAAGATGCGGGTTTTACTACGCATGTTGCTGAAGTTATCTGCTTTGCTGTACAGGACAGGCCGGGGGAGCTTTTCAACATACTGGAAATACTCGCAGCCCAAAAAATAAATATAGACTATATATATGTAATTGCCGGCACAAGGCTTGTAATAAGTGTTGACGATATTGCAAAGGCTGTGGATGTTCTGGAAAAAAAAGGCATTCAGTTATGCTGATTGTTTATTTAGATTTTATCCCTGGCAATATTACAGGGTATAAAATCTGGCCTTATGCAGCTTAGATTTATAAATATTAGATATTATTGTTATTAGCAGGCAAGAAGTTTTTTAGTTTTTGCATTAATAATTAAATCTTTAATGATGAAAGGAGGGATTGCAGATGCTTGGTTTTGCAGGTTTTTCAGTTTTTCTTGCATATATTCTATGCATAGTTTCTACTATTATCTGTATTATATACGGCGCGATAATGTGGAACAAGGACAAGTAATTAATAAAAATGAATTATAGGAAAGGAGAAATCGAGTGAATTTAACAACATTTATTATTGTTACTGTTATTTATCTTATAATAACAGCGGTACTTGGCTGGCTCGGCTGGAGGCATACAAAAACTGCAAATGATTATATGGTAGCAGGCAGGCAGGCGCATCCTTATGTTATGGCAATGTCTTATGGGGCTACATTTATTTCAACATCAGCAATTGTAGGCTTCGGGGGCCAGGCTGCAAATCTGGGCCTGGGCCTTCTCTGGCTGACTTTTTTAAACATTTTTATAGGTATTTTTATTGCTTTTGTATTCTTTGGCAAGAAAACCAGAATGATGGGCCATAATCTAGAGGCTCAGACTTTTCCTGAGCTTCTTGGCAAAAGGTACGGTTCCAGGGCGATACAGAGAATTGCCGGAATTATCATATTTGTTTTAATGCCTCTTTATGCAGGAGCAGTAATGATAGGCGCTGCAAGGTTTATTGAAGAAACTCTGCAGCTTCAATTTATTTGGTCACTTGTTATATTTACTCTAATAATTGCCGTATTTGTTATTTTAGGCGGTATTAAAGGTGTTTTATATAATGACACCTTTGAAGGGACAATTATGCTTATAGGAATGATTGTTCTTCTTATTTTTGCCTATATTAAAACTCCAGGCGGATTTGTTGAAACCCATAAAACACTAACAGACCTTGCCTCACAGATGCCGGAGCCCCTTGCAAAGGGCGGAATGATTGGATGGACCACAATGCCCACTCTGGGATCGCCTATCTGGTGGACACTGGTATCAACAATTATTCTTGGTGTTGGAATAGGGGTTCTTGCACAACCTCAGCTGGCTGTAAGGTTTATGATGGTAAAAAATAACAAGATGCTGAACAGGGGTGTCCTTATTGGCGGAATATTCATTTTGATGATGACAGGTGTTGCATTTATGGTAGGAGGGCTTTCCAATGTTTATTTTTTCAACGAAACAGGAAAGATAGCAATAGCAAATATTGAAGGCGGAAATGTTGATAAAATTATTCCGCTTTTTATCAATATGGCAATGCCGAAATGGTTCGTTTATCTATTTATGCTGACACTGCTTTCAGCTGCTATGTCTACAATCAGCAGCCAGTTCCATACTATAGGAACCTCGTTCGGAAGAGATATTTTTTCAAAGTCCAGATATGATGCAGGATATAAAGAAGAGAAATCATTAAAGGCTGTAATTGCAACAAAAGTGGGTCTTATTATTGGGATTGGTTTAAGCTTTGTTTTAGGTTTAAGACTTCCGATAAGCATTATTGCAAGGGCAACTGCGGTATTTTTTGGCGTTTGTGCAGCTGCATTCCTTCCGATGTTTATACTTGGATTATTCTGGAAAAGGGCTAACAAGGCTGGTGCGCTTGCAGGAATGATTACCGGCATAGTTTCAAGCCTTTTCTGGATGCTGTTTATTCATGAAGCAAACTCAAAATTGATTGGACTTGTAAACCTTCTTACAGGAAAGACGAGCCTTCTTGGGGCCCCATGGAGCAGCATAGACCAGATTGTTATAGCATTTCCGCTGGCTTTTATAGTTACGCTTATTGTAACAGCACTTACAAAGCCCATGCCTAAAGAATTAACTGAAAAAGCGTTTATGAAAGAAAAATCAGCATAGTCTGTAAAACAGATATAAAACAGAAAATTTTATTTTATTATACCTGCCGTATTATAATGAAAATACGGCAGGTATTGTTAAAATGGTAATAAAAACTTTTAGTTCTTTTATTTGAGGAAACTACCTGGGAAAAAATAGGAGGGTTTAATGGAGAAATTTTACTGGGAAGAAGAATACGAAACTCTTCCCCGGGAAAAAATCAGGTCCCTTCAGGCTGAGAGGCTAAAAAAAACACTTATAAATGTATACGAGAATGTAAAATTCTATAAAAATAAGCTTGATGATGCAGGTGTGAATCCGTATAAATTTAAAAATCTTGAGGATATTGAAAAACTCCCCTTTACAACCAAAGAAGATTTACGCTTAAATTATCCTTTTGGCCTTTTTGCAAAACCTTTAAGTGAAATAGTAAGAATCCACTCTTCATCGGGCACAACAGGAAATCCCACAGTTGTCAGTTATACTAAAAATGATATTTCTATGTGGGGCGGTCTTATTGCGAGAGATTTGTACAGCACAGGGGTTCGAAGCCAGGACATAATACAGAACAGCTATGGCTATGGGCTATTTACCGGTGGACTGGGCCTTCATTATGGAGCAGAGCTTCTTGGGGCCACAGTAATACCATCATCCGGCGGCCTTACAGAAAGACAGATAAAAATAATGCAGGACTACGGATCAACTGTTATATGCTGCACCCCTTCCTATGCATTATACATTGCTGAAGTCGGGAAAGAGCTTGGTATTGATTTTGCGAATATGCCTCTTAGAATAGGTATTTTTGGGGCTGAGCCGTGGACAGAAGAAATGCGGAAAGAAATAGAAGCAAGGCTTTTTATTGATGCAATTGATATATATGGTTTAAGCGAAATCATAGGTCCGGGTGTTAGCTGTGAATGCAGCCTTAAATGTGGGCTCCATGTTGCAGAGGATCACTTTTTACCGGAAATAATAGATCCTGCAGCCACAAAACCGCTGCCGCCCGGCAGCACCGGGGAAATAGTATTTACTTCGCTTACAAAGGAAGCCATGCCCCTTATCAGGTACAGGACAAGGGATCTTTCAATACTTGATGATTTGCCGTGCCAGTGCGGCAGGACTCATTCAAGAATGAAAAAACCCATGGGCAGAACAGATGATATGCTGATTATAAGGGGGGTAAATGTCTTTCCGTCCCAAATTGAAGAAGTTTTAATGCAGGTAAAAGAGATCGAGCCTCATTACCTTATTGTAGTGGACAGGCAGAATTATCTTGACACAATAGAGCTGTGGGTTGAAGTTTCAGAAGATGTTTTTGCTGAAAAAATAAATGATCTTGAAAAATTTGAATCTTCCATTGAAAATAAACTTTACGGGGCGACCGGTATAAATATAGACGTAAAATTAAAGGAGCCCAAAACAATTAAAAGAAGCGAAGGAAAAGCAAAAAGGGTTATTGACAGAAGAAAAGGCGAGAAGATATAAACCTGGAAGAAATATGGAAAAATGACACAGCCCCATTTTTTACCCTGAGTGAAGTTAAAGCAATGGCTATAAAAATAAATACTATAAATTTGGTAAGCGGCACCGGGAGATTAAATGAATAAAATTAAAGATAAAAGCAATAAAACCCCAGAACTTTATGATCCCCAAATCTCGGCAGCGGGAAGGCAAGAAATAAACCAATTACAGCTTTTAGCACTGAAGCAGACACTTAAGCACTGCTATGCCAATAATGAATTTTACAAAAAAAGGTTTGATGAAGCAGGAGTTGATCCGGACAGGATAAAAGAGCTTTCAGACATTGAAAAACTTCCTTTTACTACCAAGGAGGAACTGAGATTAAATTACCCTTTCGGCCTTTTCTGTACGCCGCTTGACCAGGTAATCAGGGTGCATTCCTCCTCAGGCACAACAGGCAATCCCACAGTGGTCGGGTATACAAGACAGGATCTTGATGTATGGGCCCACTGTCTTATAAGGATAATGTATGATACTGGTGTGAAAAAGGATGACATTGTCCAGGTAAGCCATGGTTTTGGAATGTTTACGGGTGGCTTTGGATTCCAGTACGCAGCAGAAAAACTTGGAGCACTTGTTGTTCCTATTTCCGGAGGAAACACCGAAAGGCAATTGAAAATTATGGCTGATTTTAAGTCAACCGTTTTATGCTGCACGCCTTCTTATACTTTGCATATTGCTGAAGTGGGGGAAAAAACCGGTGTTGATTTTTCAAAACTTAATTTGAAAGTTGGTTATTTGGGTGCAGAACCCTGGACCGAACCGATGAGAGATGAAATTGAGCAGCGGATACATATGACAGCACTTAACAGCTACGGTTTAAGCGAGGTTATAGGCCCGGGTGTTTCATGTGAATGCCTCCGAAAAAATGGGCTGCACATAAACGAGGACCATTTTCTTGCAGAAATAATAGATCCCGATACAGGCAAAGTACTGCCAAACGGAAGCAAAGGCGAGCTTGTCTTTACATCCCTGACTAAAAAAGCATTCCCGGTAATCAGGTACAGGACAAAAGATATTTCATATCTTTTTGAGGATGACTGCCCATGCGGAAAAAAGCTTTTAAAGATGGCAAGGCCAATGGGACGCACGGATGACATGCTCATTATAAGGGGTGTAAATGTCTTTCCATCACAAATCGAGGAAGTCCTGATGAAAGTCAAAGATCTTGAGCCCCATTATTTAATAGTGCTGACTACAGAAAACTACCTTGATAAAATAGAAGTCTGGGTTGAAGTTTCTGACAGCATATTCCATGAAAAATTAATGGACCTTGAATTTTTTGAAAAATCAATAGAAAGCCGGCTTTATTCTGCCATAGGCATTCATATCAAAGTGAGCCTTAAAGAGCCCAGGACAATAGCGCGAAGCGAGGGAAAAGCCCAGAGAGTCTGGGACAGAAGACAGGAAAAGAATTGAAACCGGTCCACAGACACATAAAGACAATAATAAACAAAGAACTGGATAATTTAGTTAAACTCTACCCCTACAATACCAGGAATTTTTATGATTCTGGCATGCTGCATGCTTCAAGCATGCTTTCATTTTATGATTATAACACAAGTTTGGATGCAAGCTTTTACAGCAAATTCTTAAATTTAATGGCAGGAATGGAACTTCTTGCTTTAGGAATAAGAACACACAGCTTTAATCCTGATGATTTTATGCTGCTTGTAAAAGATATTAAATCAGCCAAAACCCTTAATAAAAAAAGTATTGAAAAAAACGCCGGAAAATACACCCTTGATTTGCTCTTCGGGGATATCTTTTATTCAAGGGCATCAGTTTATATCATGAAATATTGCGACCACGAACTTTTTAATACAATACTTGAGTCGCTGAAGTCAGTACATAAAAACAAGCTTATGCTACACCAGGAAATGGTTGAAATAATAAAAACAGCCAGGGCCAGTAATCAAGACTTCATGAATAATAAAATCATCGATTTTATAAATGAAAATGAGGCCATAATATCAGGCATCAATGATCTTCTTAAGACATCTTTTATTACAGGCTGGGGGATATTCTGCAGTTTTGATAATATAAATTTTCCTTACAGCATTATTAATGATTTTATATTATTAAAAACCTATAATGACCTTGAAGGTTTTTTTGAAAAACTTCCTGCAAAGTTCAGTTATCTTAAAAAAGCAGGTTTTATCCAGGAACGTAAAAAAGCCATAAAGCAAAATCTTGCGAAAAGAGTTGGCTGCCTGGACCCTTTATGGCTGAAAACAAACTTCCTGGTGCTCCAGAAGCAGTATTAAGGCAAAGGCTAGGCAATAATATTAAAAATATACAATAGATGCATGGATAAAGGGTGCGGCAAGGTATTTGAAATGCTGGCAGATGCAGCAGAAATATGGACGCTTGCAGCTTTTAATGCTAATATATCAATCTTATGAAGAATCAAACTGACTTGATTTTACTTCATCCACCGAGTGTGTATGATTTCAGGGAAAAAAGCATAATGTTTGGCCCCATGAGCGACCTTGTGCCCTCATCGCCCATATTTGAAATGTATCCAATAGGTTTCCTGACTATTATAAATTACCTGCAGAAAAGAGGTATAAGAACACGCATAATAAATCTTGCCTACAGGATGTACCATGAGCCCGGCTTTAATGTTGAAAAATTCATTAAAAAATTAAGTACCTATGCATTCGGCATAGATCTGCACTGGCTGGCTCACTGCCAGGGCTCCACTGAAATTGCAAAAATAGTTAAAAAATACCACCCCAAAACCCCTGTTATTTTTGGGGGATTTTCGGCATCCTATTTTTACAGGGAATTAATAGAATTTGAAGGCGTTGATTATATTATAAGAGGGGATTCTGCAGAGGAACCGTTATGCAGGCTGGTCAGTTTATTAAAAAATCCGGCATATGCCCACAGCCAGGGCGGATCAGGCAACAATACCTTTTATAAATTTCTTGAAGAAATACCCAACCTTGTTTACAGGCGCAATGGCAAAGTTTTTGCAAACCCAATTAAGTGCATATCCCCTGATTTGGAAGATATAGATTTTGACTACAGTGTTATGTTTAAAGATGTGCTTAAATACAGGGATATCAGAAGTGCGGTGCCGTTCTGTGACTGGTTCAGGTACCCGATTACAACAATACCTGTTGTGCGCGGCTGCAATAATAACTGCGCAAACTGCGGCGGGTCAAAATCAGCTTTTGAGCTGTTCGGAAACAGGACAAAGCCTGCATTCCGCAGCCCGAAAAGGCTTGTAGACGAGATCAGTATAATAAGCAAATATATAAACGCGCCTGTTTTTTTGCTTGGTGATTTAAACAGCAATGGCAAAGATTATGTAATGGAGTTTTTCAAGTCTGCGCAAAAACTTGATAAAAATATGCAGCTTTTTTTTGAGTTCTTTACACCACCTCAAAAATGGTTTTTTGATGAGGCGGCCAGGATTTTTAAGAATGTCTGTTATGAAATATCGCCTGACAGCCATGATGAGGGCATCAGGCGCAAGATGGGCAAAACCTATACAAACAGCCAGCTATATGAAAGCATTTCATATGCGCTTTCAAAGGGAGCATTAAGGTTTGACCTTTATTTTATGACAGGGCTTCCATACCAGGGCGCCGGCTCCATTCTTGAAACTGTAGATTACTGCAGGGGTTTATATGAAAAGCTTGGCTGGGACAAAAGATTCATGCCGTTTATCTCACCTATGGCCCCATTTCTTGACCCCGGCAGCAGGATATTTGAAAATCCCCAAAAGTTTGGCTACACGCTTCTTTTTAAAGATTTAAAATCACATATAAAAGCAGTGACTAATCCTTCATGGAAATACATTTTAAATTATGAAAGCCACTTTATAACTGCAGATGGACTGGTGCGCTGTACATATGAAGCCGCAAAAGGCTTAAACCGCCTTAAAGGTGAAGCCGGCGCAATAACAGGCAATGTAATGCTTGAAAATGAGCAGAGGATTCTAAAGGCCCAGCAAATAATGAAAAAAATTGATGAAATAATGTCACTTCAGGACGGGCAGGTAAAGGAACAGAAACTAATGGAGCTGAAGGAAGATACATACAAATACAGCCTTTCCACAGTTTGTGAAAAAAAGGAGCTTGAATTCCCGTTTTCAAACAGGAATTTCAAATGGCTTGAAATAATAAAAACTTCAATTGGGATAAAATGAAAAACCAATGAATATAAACCACCCATCCTTTCTGCCGGAACTGGCATTTTTAAAAAATGATCTGTCAAGGCTTGAGGAATTGCTGCTAAAATTTACCGAAAGTCTTGATGGCCTATTGCATGAAACTGTCAAAAACACATTAAATGCCGGCGGTAAAAGAATAAGGCCCCTGCTCTTTTTAATATGTGCTGCCGGGAAAAATTATAATGCAGATTTCGTTCTGCCTGCGGCTGCCGCCATTGAAATGCTGCATACAGCCTCACTTATACATGATGATATAATAGATAATGCAGTGCTGCGCAGGGGTGAAAAAACAGTATATTATACCTACGGCAAGGATACGGCAAAATTTGTCGGGGATTACCTTTTTACCCAGACTTTCTCGTTTTTAAACAGCTACAGCAACCCGATTATACTTACGGAGATGTCTGATACCGCAAGGCTGCTTGTAAAAGGCGAATTTGACCAGATAAAGACAAAAAGGAAATTTTTCCAGGACCAGGAAATCTATTTTGAGAAAATAAGGGAGAAAACTTCCGCGCTGTTTGTGTTAAGCTGCGCCCTTGGCGGCATGCTTTCAAAATCAGGTAGCCAGGATATTGAAAACATGAAAAATTATGGCAATTATATTGGCATATCTTTCCAGATTAATGATGATTTGATGGATGTGGATGCTGATTTTCCAGCAGGTAAAGGTCTTGCTTCCAGGAAGGCAGGCAAACCGGTTGGAAATGATTTAAGGCAGGGAAATATAACTCTGCCTTTCATATATGCCTTTGAAGATGCAGGGTTTAAAAAAGAAGTAATGCCCCTTCTTAAAAAAGGAAATCTTTCAGACAGTGATTTAAAAAACGTCTATAAATTGCTGCTCAATACGGATGCAATTTACAGGGCAAAAAAGAAATTTGAATATTATCTTTTAAAGGCAAGGCAGACAGCAGGGCTCATTAAAGGCAGAAAGCGGCAGAAAGGACTTGCCGCTGTTTGTGATTTTATCCTGTCAGAAACAGGTGCAGGTAAAATTTAAACCTGTAAACCTGCCGCCTTTAATTTATCTTTTTAGCTTCTTCTATAACTTTTATATAAATTTCTTCTTTTAATCTAAAACCTGATTCTATGAGCTGATTTAAGATATCTAAAAAATCATTGAATGTAATATTTTTTAACTTTAAATTTTTCAAGAGAACATATAAGGTTCCCCTTGGAATAAGCCCAATAATTTTAGCAGCAGTACGTCCTAATGTTTCATCAATTAAAACCTCATTTATTTTTATTTTTTTTGCCAGCGATAAAGTTGATAATTTACCTAATTCAAGTTCAAGAGCTGTTTCTATTAGTTTGTTGACTTTTTTTACTTCGATAAAGCCTCTCTCTATCTCTTTTTCTATTAGTAATGCGTCCGGCTTATTCAATTTTTTTCCTTCATCAACTATCTCAATTTTAACTTCCTGGGAGATTATGATTTTATTATACAGGGATTTGAAAAGACTGTATTTTTTGATTTTAGCAAGATGAATAAGAGGGGTTGCATTTGATACTATTTCACTCATTTACTGCTCTCAAATCGTCCTTTAGATCCTCGATAGTATAAGGGAAATAAATTTTTTTGTTTTTGACTTCTTCTATTATTTCCCAGAGTGACAGGCCTGAAATTTTTGCAGCCTGTCTTAGTGTCAATTTGCCTTCCTGGTATTCTTTTAGAGATTTTTCTAAAAACCAGTTCTTTGTTGACTTTTCAAGAAATCTTCTTAGCACTGTAGACCTGTCCATACCTTCATTTTTTGCTATCTTATCTATTAGTTTTGCAAGGTTATCACTGACTCTTGTGGTTATTGTAACAGGCATTTTACACCCCCATATTAAATTTATTCATTTTAATACAAAATATAACAAATTTAAATCTAAAAAACAAAATGATAGTATCTATTTATAATTCGGCATATTGATTTTGTTATCAAATAATCATTAAATAAAAAACCTGTAATAAAACAATATGCAAAAATACACAGATTTTTAAACAGGGGGGGGGTTATGCCTTCCAATATAAGATCCATACCCAAAACAGGTTTATACACTTACAGATTTACATAAATTACATTGACTAAAAGATAGCTCTTCCTGATTTTATTCCTGAGATTTACGTTTTTAAATTGTTAATTGAAAAATGACGGTTTATCATAAAAATTTAAGACAAAGATGGCAAAAAATGAGTTTACACCAACAGATGGCAAATTTTGGAAGTGAAGCTTCCAGGGCAACAGCCAGGCAGAAAGCTATAACCAGTTAAGCAAGTTAATCCCATTTATTTTGCTGAACTCCTTTACATTATTTGTAACAAGGGTATAACCTTCAGAAAGAGAATGGGCTGCAATCAGTAAGTCATAAGCTCCAATAATCTGTCCCCTGTTTTCAAGATCGGCCCGGATTTCGCCATAATAAACTGCTGCTTTATCTGAAAAAGGCAAAATATCAATTGGCGCAAGAAAATTAATCAGCGCAATTTTATTCTTTTCCTTATGCTCGCTTTTGAATATGCCGTATTGCAGCTCTGCATAAGTTATGGATGAGATACAAATATCCCCGACACTTAGAGAAGAAAAAACCTGGAAAATCTTTGCCGGTTTTTTCTTTATGATGTATATGCAGATATTTGTATCAAGCATGTATTTCATATTTCTTTTCTTTCCTGGACTGCAGGCTGGCTCCTCTGTTTTAAATAATCTGATGTAAAATAATCCACACCTGATTCAAGGACTTTCCAGGCAGCATCTTTCGGCACCAAAATTACCAGATCATTTATTTTCTTAACATAAACTTCCTGCACATCAAAACGGCAGCTTTTTGGCAAACGTACAGCCTGGCTCCTGCCGTTTTTAAATATTTTTGCAGTATCCATACCAATTCCCCCCCGTAATAAGAATATATCATAGTATATACCATTATAAAAGGCAATTATACCAAATTGTTATAATTGTTAGCATCTAAAACTCCGTGATAGTAATAAAGGATAATTCTAATGGCCGGGACAGGTATTTTAAAAACACGCAGTCTTTTTCCCGGCGAGGAAAAGCCAGCTCGGTTTTCAGGCTTTGCTCTCCTCCTGGTGGAGGAACCATGCCCGCTTAAGCCTTCAAATGGTTTTCTCAATACCTGTCCCGGCCCATTATTTTTTTATCACGGAATTTTAGATGCTAACATTTTTGTCTATGAAGTGTTATAACTATAAAAATTAAGATACAATAAGCATTATTTTAATACTACAGGGCAGGGACAGTATATTTGGAAGTTTTTTTTAAGGTGATACTGGAAGTACTTGGTGTTACATTTCCTGTATTTGCAGTAATTGCAATAGGATTTATCATAAAAAAGAAAAACATGCTTAAAGAGGAGCATGTGCCAGTCCTGAACAGCCTCACATATAATTTCGGCCTTCCTGCACTTGTATTCTCAGGAATTGTAAAAAACAGCTTCAGCCAGATATTTGACGCTGATATTATCAAAGTTATATTTCCGGCTTACTTCATTTATATTTTTTTTATTATTGCATCTTTTTATTTCTTAAAAATAGACAACCGGGTAAAAAGCGCCGCAATTGTATCCTCATTCCGGAACAATATGGCCTTTATTGGGCTTCCTATACTTCTTTATGCATATGGCAGCCTGGCTGCTGCGCGGGCAAGCATTGTCATAGCGCTGCTACTTCCGATCAATATAATGCTTACAGCCCTTTTTTTCCAGCTTCAGGCAAGAGCAACAAAAACATTTAGAATCAAAAACCTTTTAAAGGAAATATTTCTTGACCCTGTAATTATTTCAGTAATTGCAGGGCTTATAATATCATATTTCAGTGTCACTGTGCCCGCACCTGCAGGCAGGCTGCTTGAGATTCTTTCAAATATTGCAGTACCTCTTGCCCTTTTATCAATAGGGGCGTCATTTAAATTTGCTTATATTAAAAATAATATAAAATACATTACAATTATATGCATTGCAAAACTGGTACTTTTTCCGCTCCTTACACTGGTTTTCAGTATTTTTGTATTTAAAGTGGCAGCGCTTAACAGGGATATCATATGCGTTCTTTTTGCAACCCCGGTTGCAGTGGCAACATACATTCAGAGCCGCAAATACAGCACTGACTCGGATTTTGTATCTGCTGTAATAATTATATCAACAATAGCGTCTGCGCTTACACTCAGCGGGTGGCTGTTTGTATTGAAACTGCTGTAAAAAATTCAGGGCTCAAATTATCCATAAAGCATTTTATAAAAATAATAACTGCCCATTACCTTTTTTACATAATTTCTTGTTTCTTCATAGGTAATATGCTCAATAAACTCATCAATATCCCTGTCTCCGAAATTGTTTATCCAGCGGTTCATGGCCCCTGGCCCTCCGTTGTATGCTCCGCATGCATAGTATTTGCTCTGGCCAAAACTTTCAAGCTGCCTGGCAAGATAGTATGCCCCCATTTTGATACTTGTCTCGGGATCATAAAGCATATTGTCGCTGAAATTTTTTATTCCCAGGGCATTTGCTATTTCCTTGCCTGTTGCAGGCATTACCTGCATCAGGCCAAGCGCCCCGGCATGAGAACCTGCATCAGGGTTATATCTTGACTCTTCCCTCATTACTGCAAGTATAAAAAGCGGGTCGACCCCGAACTGGCTGCTGTATTTATCAACATACTCTTTAAAACCATATGGATACATAAGATAGTGAAGATAATCCTTATATGGAGCCTGCAGGTTTGAAATTAATTTTGAATAATTCTTTGCGACTATTCTCTGTGAGCTGGTATAGTCTTTTGCCATTAGATATAATGTTGATATCTGGAGCAGCCCGTACTCATCGTCCTCATATTCCCTTACAGCTGCTTCTATCTCGATATCTGCGCTGCTGTAAAACCCGATTATTAAAAGTTCTTTTGCCTTGCTTGTGTGATTAAAAACTTTATTGGCGGTTTCCCCGCTGCTGCTGCCTGTCTCTGTAAAATCCCCGGTATTTATGCTCTCTTCAATTTCACTGGCTGTGCCTGTATCTTCAGTGCCAGATTCGCTTAAATCACTGTTGTCTTCATTAAATAGATTATCATAGATTTCAGGCAGGTATTTCTTTATCTGCTGGTTGTCAGGCTGGGCATTATTGTTTATTGACCCTATTGAAACTGCAATGCCTTTTTTTTCGAGAATGTCTTTTGCTGCAAATATGTAATATGAATAATTCTTTGAAGCCGCTATTTCCTTATAAAGCAAAACGGCATCCTGGACATTTCCTGCTTTTTCCAGGGATTTTGCCTGCCAGAACATGGCTTTTTCACCAAGATTGCTGCCCTTGAATTTTGCTGACATGTTTTTAAAAGTATTAAGCGATGCGCTGTAATCCTGGCTTTTGTAGTGGATCCAGCCAAGCTCCCAGTAAGCATCATTGATCTTATCCCCTGAAGGGTATATGTCTGCTATTTTCTGGTAGCTTTTCGCAGCATTTTCAAGATCACCGGCCAGAAAATAAATTCTTCCCATCCTGTAAAGCGCATCATCTGCGTAATTGCTCTGAGGAAAGCTTTTTAAAAGTTTTTCATAATTACTTATTGCAGAGTCCCGCCTGTCAAGATTTGTTTCCGTCCTCCCAAGAAAGTAAAGGCTGTCATCGGCAAAGCTTCCCGGTGGAGCTAAATTATAGCATGCAAGAAGATAATCCTTTGCTGATTTATAGTCCCTTAAATTAAAATAGCACATACCAAGCTTAAAAAGTGTTTTAGCCTCAAGGGCTGAACCTGCCCCTGATGACTTTAAATTTTCAAGCACCTTCATAAATTCAGGAATTGCGCTTTTATACATATACAGCTCAAAAAAACGTTCTCCTCGCCTGTATATCTGGTCATTGGTAAAATCAAATTTCATATCGGGATTTTTTTCTATTATTGACTGCATTGCAGAATAGGCGCTGCCTGCATACTCGCTTTCAGGGTGCAAAAGCCAGATTTTTTTATAGTTTTCCAGCGCATCGGTTAAATTTTCATTTTTTTGCTGGCAGACTGCAAGCTGGAATATACTGTAAGAAACCAGCAGGGATTTGCTGTAATTTTTAATAAAACTTTTATACTCTTCCTGCGCATTTAAATATTGCTCCTGCATAAAAAATAAGTCAGCATATTCAATGGAAGCCTTTTCCGAAAAAATCGAATCGGGAAAATTTTCTCTGAGCCTTAAATAATTTTCCTGCGCATAGTCAAACTTTTGGCGCATAAGCAAGCTTTTTGCAAGATAATAAATTATGTGGTCCTGGAGTATGAAGTATGTGTCTTTTACCTGGTTGAAGTAGTATTCTGCTATAACATAGTCTTTTATTTCAAGAGCCTCCACTCCCTTAACAAAATATTCCCGCTGCCTTTCAAGCTCCTTGATTCCGTATGGATTGGTGTCATAATCTTTAAGCGCGCTGTTGTATTTTATGCCTTTATCTTCAGAAGATTCAGGAACCTGCCCAGCGGTTTCAAGGCTGTCTTTGCCCGGCAAATCCTCTCGGGTGTCTTGTGCATGCAAAATGCCGGATTGTTCTGCGCTCTCCTGGCTATCAGTGCTGGATGCAGCATTTTCTTCAGGGACAATTTTATCAATAACACCGCATCCCGGAAACAGGGAGAAAAAAACAGCAAAAAGCAGAAGAACAGCCACTGTTATTAATAATGTGGAAACAGTTTTATTTCTGCAGTATGTATTTTTAACTTGCATATTTTTTTCCTGTTTGCAGTATAATAAATATTTAATGCAATTATATTTTTTATATATTGGTATATTAATAAAAACAACAATATATTTTCACTAATTCTTTTAATGTATTGTACCACAATTTTGTGCCGGCGCGCCAAATCTTAACAACTTTACGT
>VGAZ01000007.1 GCA_016870615.1 Actinomycetota bacterium
TTAAATTTGATAAGGAAAAAATAAAAGATACTGTAAGAGTATATCTTGCTGTAAAAAAAATGTGCCAGGATAACAATTTTTCAGCAGTAGCCTTTGACTGCGCCTCAAAACTTGTGGTGTTAAAGAGCATTATAGGGTGCCTGTCAAACTCCCTTCTAAATTCAGACGGCATAACTGCCGGATGTGAGGGGGACATGTTAAGCACAATTTCATCATATATTTTAAAACTGTTTTCAGGTATGCCAACAGCCGTTAGCGACATGCCAGCTTTTGATGATAATGATAACTCAGTTCTTTTGTGGCACTGCGGCTCAGCGCCTCTTGAAATGGCTGGCACCTGTGGAGCTATATGCAGGAATGTTTACAGGTCAGATTTTGCAAAAGGGACTGAATTTGATAATCTAGGCCCCATTACCGATATGGTATATCCCAAAAGCGATGTTACAGTTTTCAGGCTAACCGGGGAGTCTGATTATTACTATTACTTTACCGGAAAAAGTTTTAATGAAAAAAAGGAATCCTGGTATGGAAACAGGGGATGGATAAATGAATTGAAACTGTACGGTAAACCCGTAAGGGCCATTGATTTAATAAATACGATTCTTATAAATAATATACAGCACCATTACCCGGTTGTATTAAAGGACGTTAGCAAGTATATTGATGAATTTGCGTACTGGCTCGGGTTAAAAAGGGTAAAAAGGCTGGGATATGAAGATTTTTTATACCCATAAATTATATTTATTAAATACATAATAAATATGCATTTTCTGTACTTTGTGTGTTTACTGGTAAGATAATTTATTGGATATCTATAATATGATAATTAATTACATTAAGACAGGAGGATTTTAATGCTTAAACCTTATATAAGCTCACATCTATGGGTTCTGGGATCTTTTGGAGAAAGATATGTCCCAAATGGATATTATGAAGATATGAAGCTTGAAAAAAAACTTGAAGCGATGTCTGAAATCGAAGGATACAATGGTATCCTTGTGTTTTATCCGTCAGATCCACTTCCAGATGATCCTGATAAAATTGTAAAAATGCTTGCAAACCACGGACTTAAAGTAGCAAATACTGCAGTAGAAAATTTTACAGACAGAAAATGGAGGCATGGAGCCCTGTGTACAAATGAAGAAAAGATCCGCAAGGAAAATATTAAACTATGCAAGGAAGCGGTAGATTTTACTGCACAAATTCCAGGGGCTTCGCTCCGAATCTGGCCTGCTCATGACGGGTTTGATTACCCATTCCAGGTAAATTATGAAGAAGGCTGGAAATATCTTGTAGACAGCTACAGACAAATATGTTCACATAACCCAGGTGTTAAGATATCAGTGGAATACAAGCAGAAAGACCCTAGACAAAGGCAATATATAAGTAATATAGGGAAAATGATGATGCTTTTTAATGATGTAGGAATGGATAATTTAACAGGAGCTCTTGATACCGGACATGCATTGATGAGCCAGGAAAGTCTTGCAGAAGATGTGGTTATTCTTGCTATGCATAATAAATTAAATGAAGTTCATTTAAATGAAAATTACAGGGACTCAGACCCGGATTTGATATTCGGAACAATAATGTTCTGGGAGAATCTTGAATTGTATTATTATCTGAATAAATATAAATTTTCAGGTTGGCATGAAATAGACATTATAACGCCCAGGGATGACAGGATAAAAGCACTAAGACTTGCTGTAAAAATGACCCTTAAATACGACGAGCTCGCAAAAAGATTGCTTGAACACAGGGATAAGATAGAAACAAATCTTGGTGGCTATCATTTCTCAGATAATATGGAACTTATTTGTGATTTATTATTTAAATAAGTGCAAGAATTTGAGCTTGGGGATTAATTTGATATTAATAAAGAAATTTTACAGGCTTAACTCAGTTATTAAATAATATAAGAAAGAAACTATAAGCCAGAATGATTTAAATAAAAAACTTTTAGAAAATATTGATTATAAAAAGCATTATAGGTAAGAAATTTTCATTAATATTGCTTTTCTAATGAATTTACAATATAATTATAACGTTTTATACATGTTTTCTCAATTATTATATATATTATTATACAAATTTTTTCATATGAATCCTGAAGAAAGAAGAAAAAAAATACTGGATTTTGTGAGAAAAAGCAAAAACAAAGTCACAGTGAAAGGCCTATCTTTAGAATTAGGAATACCACAGTCATTAGCATATAAAGATATAGGCATACTTGAAAGCCAACGATTGTTAAAGAAAAAATATGGCAGCATTAATATTTTCGAATCTGAAAAAAAACAACATAATTTTTTTCTAAGATTACAGAAAAATGAAAAACAGAAAAAAGCTATAGCCAAAAAAGCAGTTTCGATTGTATGCGATGGCGATACAATATTTCTAGACGGTTCCACAACTGTATATTATTTTTTTGAAGAACTTAAAAGAGCTAATCTGCAAAATATTACACTTATAACCAATTCCATCTTCATACCTCAGGAGATGATTCTGCAAGATAATATAGATCTTATTTGTGTAGGGGGTGTCTTAAATAAATACCTCGGCACAAGTGATGGTGACACATGGGAAATGCTGGTAAAGAATAATATTTATGCAAACAAGTTTTTCTTTTCATGTTTTGCTATGTCAACAGAGATTGGAGTACTGGACCCTATACAGGTAGATGCAAGCATGAAATCAGTTTTTTCTTTAAGGTCACAGGAAAAAATATGCCTTTTAGACAGTAGTAAGTTTTTTCTTTATAGCGCAAATAACTGGATTGGACTGGATGAGATAGATTTAATTATATCAGATTCTGGTTTAAACGAAGATATTAAGGAAAAACTTTCCCTGAAAGATGTTAAAGTTCTAATTGCTGATTGAAAATATTAGATAAAAATCCGTTTAAAAGAACGGATGAATTTATAAAAAGGAGGAGGTGAAACTCATATAGAATGAATAATAAAAATCCAAGTTATTTTTAACTTGGAGTAATAAAAATATGAGGAGGGAAAATGAAAAAGACAAAAATTGCATTGTTAGTCTGCCTATCATTGATAATGGTGGCAACGTTTATGGCTTTACCTGGTTGTAAAACTGGTACAGCACCGGAAACTGTAATAGTGAAAGAAACTGTTGTTGAAACTGTTATCGAGAAGGTAGAAGTTGAAGTGGATGCAGATTCACCTTACACTTATGAGAAATTAAGGGAAATGGCAAAAGCCGGCGCATATGAAGGCGAACCTGCAAAAGGCCGCACAATGGCTTTTGCAAACGCAATTAAATCGTTTCCATTCTGCTTATCAGTTGAGAATAGCATAATAGAACAATGGCAATTGGCAGGCGGTTCTATGGCTGACCTGACAGTTCTTGATAATGCTGTAGACCCGGCAGTATCAGTGCAGAATGCAGATATTATCTTCAATAAAATGCCTGAAGTTTTCCTACAGTTCCAAATTGATGCACAAATAAACGCTCAAATTGGAAGAAGAGCTCAAGAGCTTGGAATTTTTATAATTGCCATAGATATACCGGTCCCGGGATTTCCATTCCAGGGTGTTGATAATTACGGTACTTCTGTTTTAACTGGAAACTGGGCATTGGAACAGATAGACCCAGTTTTTGGCGGCTGGGAAAATGTAGATAGAGTATTCTTTCTCTGGAATCCTGTAATTGGTGAAACTGTAGCAATGAGAATGTATGGCGCAATGGACGTATTCAAGGAAAAATTTGGTGCAGAGGCAGACACAAAAGCTGAGGGTTCAAAGGCAGTGCTGGTTGATGCCGGAAGCACAACTGACGAAGCAAAAGCAGCTATATCGGATATTCTTGCAGCATATCCCCAGGATGAAAACATAATTGTTTTCACTCTTAATGACCAGGCTGCAGCGGGCGTTCAGGCAGCTGCAGAGATAGCCGGCAGGTGGAATCCTGACAAGTGGCTTATAATGTCACAGGGCCTTGATGATCTCGGCATGCAGCTTGTAAGAGATGGCGTTATTGACGGCGACAGCGCATATTTTCCTGAAAAATATGGCGAATACCTGATTCCTGGCGCTCTTGCTCATATGTATGGAAATCCAGTACCTGCATACTTGTTTATCGATAATGTTATTATCACGCCTGATAATATTGATGAATATTATCCTAAGTAATATTTAATGTTTTTTATTCAAGCAGGATAGTAATAAATAAAAAATGGGAGGGCTAATATCTAGCCCTCCAAAACAGTATTTTATTTGAAATGGATTATTACAGAATTTTAATCATAAATAACTAAATAAACTAAAGTGAGGCAAAATATGCCAGATAATGAAATATTAATGGAAATGTCAGGCATAACAAAAAACTTCCCGGGAGTTTTAGCGCTTGATGATGTCAGTGTAAGCCTTTATAAAGGTGAAATACTGGGACTTCTGGGGGAAAATGGAGCAGGTAAATCTACACTTATAAAAATTCTTTCGGGTGCGTACATGCTTGAAAAAGGGAAGATAATTATTAAGGGAAAAGAGTGCAAATTTTTAAGTCCGCACGAAAGCTTAGCTGCTGGCATAAGGGTAATATACCAGGAATTGACTTCATTTGAACCACTGACTGTTCTTGAAAATATTTTTGCCGGCGAGGTAGTTACGAATAAAGCGGGTTTTGTTTCCTGGAAAGAAATGGCTGCAAAATCAAAAAAAATACTTTCTATGCTTGGCTCGGAAATAAATCCTAGTGAGCTTATGGAAAATTTAAGTGTAGGGCAAAAACAGATAGTTGAGATTGCAAAAGCCATTCACGGCAATGCAAAAATAATTGTAATGGATGAACCAACATCTGCCCTTGATGAAAAAGAAGTGAACACCTTATACAGTGTAATTAGGAAATTAAGGGAACAAGGGGTGGGCGTTATTTATATATCACACAGGATGGAAGAAATATTCCAGATAACCGACAGGGTGGCAGTGCTGCGCGATGGTAAAAAAGTGGGTGATATAAAAACACATGAAACAAATAAATTTGAGCTTGTAAATCTTATAGTTGGCCGGGAGCTTTCAGAGCAGTATCCCAAAAGGGATATTAAAAAAGGCAAAGTCATTTTTGAAGTTAAAGATCTCACTTATTTAAATAAAGTTAAAAATGTAAGTTTTAATCTCCGCGAAGGTGAAATTGTGGCTTTTTTTGGTCTTCTTGGTGCTGGAACTCATCAGCTATTTTCAGTAATTTTTGGAGATAAAAAAGCAACAAGCGGGGAAATATATGTAGATGGGAGAATGATTAATGTTACAAATCCCAATATTGCAAAAAAAAGCGGGCTAGGGTATATCCCAATCGACAGGAAAGAAGAAGGATTGGCCCTTGTCATGGATTTAAAGCAGAATATAACTTCTGCAAATATTGAAGAGATGGGAGCTGGATTTATTCTAAATAAAAGAACTGAAAATGAGCATGCTACTAAATGGTTTAACACGCTTAATATAAAAGCTCCATCAATCGATACCCTGGCAGGCAGTCTTTCAGGAGGAAACCAGCAAAAAGTCGTCGTAGCAAAATGGCTGGAAAAGAATTCAAGAATACTTCTTATGAATGAGCCAACCAGGGGTATAGATGTAGGTTCAAAATCAGAGATCTATATGATTGCAGAGGATCTCTGTGAAAAAGGAGTTGGGGTGCTGATGGTCTCAAGTGAGCTTCCTGAGATTTTAGCAATATCTGACAGGGTCATAGTCATGAGGGACGGTGAGATTGTCGGTGAATTTGTAACTAAAGATACAGACCAGGAAGAACTTATGCACCTGGCTTCCGCATAACATTAATAGAAAGGTTGAATATGCAACAAATGAAAAAAAAGTCCTTTAAGATTACAGATACCTATATACTGCTTATTATTCTTGTAGTATTGGTTGCTTTCTTTTCACTGGTAAACAGGCAGTTTATTGCATATAATAATATAAGTACAATGCTTAAGAACATGGTCTTAACCGGTGTTCTTGCATTAGGTCTTACTCCTTTGATGATCGCAAGAGGCCTGGATATATCTTTTGGCAACTCCATTTCTCTTACCTCGGTTATAATGGCAGTACTCTACACTGTCTTTGGATTAAATTTATGGTTAACATTATTAATTGGAATATTAGTTGCAGCATTAATCGGTTTTATAAATGGATTGCTGATAGAGAAATTTAATCTTATCCCTATTATCCTTACCCTTGGAACAATGGCAATACTTCAGGCGCTGGCCCTTGTGACTGCAAATACTTTTACTCAGACATACTCAATTCTTATGCTTACAGACCAGCTGTACTACTTTAGCACAAGGACATTTTTAAAAATTCCTTTGCCTTTGTATGTTCTTATTGTACTGATTTTTATTTTCTGGTTTGTACTTACAAAGACAAAATTTGGAAGGACTATTTATCTTATCGGTGCAAATCCAAAAGTCGCATATCTTTGCGGTGTAAAGGTAAAAAAGGTTAAAATCCTGCTTTATATATTTATGGGATTCATAACAGGCATTGGTGGTGTATTAAGTGTAGCGCTCACAGGTGTAGGTGCTTCATATCAAGGCGCGAAGCTTGTTCTTCCCACACTTTCTGCAGTTCTTTTGGGTGGAATATCCCTCATGGGCGGCAGTGGAAGTGCACTGGGTACATTGATTGGTGTCTTGATCGTAACTGTTATTTTCAATGGGCTTTCAGTTCTTAATGTACCATCTTATTATATACAGCTGTTCCAGGGAATTGCGCTGATTTTAATAGTAGCTGCTTATGAAATCAGAAACAAGAAAATACAAATTATTTAACTTTAAAAGGCTCTGAAATAAACGAGGTTTTTTTATGAACGATCAAAAAAGAAATGATTTCTTAAATGCAATTAATCCATTTAATAAAAACTCTATGACTCCGACTCTATTAATAGTTTATGCTTTAATGATACTAATATTTTCCCTTATAAATCCATTATTTATAAGCCTTGCAAATATCAAGAGTATTGTGGCCAACCTGACTATTTCAGGAATAATGGCTGTTGGGCTTACAACAGTAATACTCACTGGCAATTTTGACATATCAGTTGGTTCAATACTTGGAGTTTCAGCGATTGTATGCGCAAAATTATATAATATTGGTGATACTTATATACCGCTGCCGGTTGTTATTCTTGCAGGAATTGCCGTGGGTGCAGCGATTGGAGCAATAAACGGTTTTCTTGTAACTGTTGTTGGAATAAACTCTATCATAACAACACTTGGCACACTTGCAGTTTTTCGGGGCCTTGCATATCTTTATGGAACTGAAACTGCACAGATTTATTATAAACCATATGTTTTTATGGGCAGGGGTTATGTCTTTAAGCATGTTCCGCTTACGCTGATATATTTCATTGTAATACTTGTTCTTATGTATGTTGTACTTAGATTTACTAAATTTGGCAGAAATGTATATCAGGTTGGAGCAAATTTGCAGGCAGCAAGGCTTGCGGGTGTTTCAATTAAAAAAACCACTTTTTATACTTTTATTATTTCAGGAATTACCGCCGGAATCGGAGGAATACTATTGTCTTCACAACTTTCATTCGCACAGGGGGTATTTGGACTTGGATATGAATTCAAGATTCTTGCCATCTGCGTATTAGGCGGCATCTCGCTTGCCGGGGGCAGAGGAACACTGGTAGGGATCATTGTTGCAACTTTTATACTTGGTTCTATTTCAAATGGGCTTGCACTATCAAAAGTTCCAATAGAATGGCGAGACGCGTTTGAAGGTATAATACTCATCATAGCTATAATGGTAGATTCGATCAGGATTAGCAGAAGAGCACTTCTTAGGGCATAGATAATTATGGTAAAGGAATAAAAATGGTTGATGTAAAAAAGATTAGAAAATCAATATGTGAAGTGGCTGCTTATTTAATTAATAAGGACCTGACTGATCTAAGCGGCGGCAATATTTCTGTAAGGGATAAAAATAAAATTTATATTAATGAGAGATTGTCAGGCCCAAATTATCAATGGAAAATTGAAGAAGACTCAATAATAGTTACAGACATTTGTAAAATGCCCCTGATTGGTGATGAAGGTTTAATTACGCGTGAAGCCTCCACACACTATTTAATTTATCAAACTTTTCCTGAAATCAATGCCATTATTCATTGCCACCCTTTATTTATGATGGTGTTTGGCGCAGCGCATATGGATATACCTTCTGTGACTGAAGGTTCAAGAGTTATTTTGGGAGATCAGCCCATTACAAATGTAGAAGAGTCTATTCCGTCGTCCCAGGACCAGGCCGAAAAAGTAGTCGATAATTTTAAAAAAAGAAGAGAAAAAGATTCAAACGCAGCTTTGATTTGCAACATTCCTTTCCATGGAATGTTTACTGCAGGAGCCAACTTAAATGATGCACTTGTTTATGCTGATATTGCTAATAACTGTGCAAAATTATTAATTTACAGGCAATTGATGTTTGGCAATGACCCTGCTGCAGATCTTTCAATCCGCAAACACTTCACGAGAGAAGATTTCTCAACAATGGATATATTTAAAGAAGTATGTAAACCTGGTTATGTTTACGAGGATGCATTCGGGCAAAAAACTAAATACATCAGCCCAGAATTTAAACAAAATAAATCTGACAATGAAATTAATTTTACAGCAAATGGCTTGAACAGTATCAATAAGGACAAAATAGTAAGTATTGTAACAGAAATATTGGCAAAATTATTAAATTCTAAATAAGTTTTTAATAATGGCTTATTACCCAGTTCCTTAAATAGTAATTTAGCCATAGTATAAACAGGAATACAATCCAATACTATTATGCCTTAAGGCAATTATTATTTAATACAAATGAAAAGAAAGGGGTTCAATTAAAATGCAAAATGGATTTAAAAGAAGATTTGAGCCAATAAAAATACTGTCAAATAGCAATATTGAGCAAATCCACACAGCATCACTCGAAATACTTGAAGAGCTGGGTTTTAAGTATGAGTCAGAAAAAGCTTTAAAACTGCTTGAAGCACATGGATGCAAAGTTGACTACACTACAATGGTAGCTAAAATTCCATCAGGTCTTGTTGAATGGGCGCTTGATAAAACGCCTTCAAGTTTTTTAGTACGCGCAAGAGAACCTGAAAAAAGCCTCAGGATAGGAGGCAATACAATGTATTTTATGAATTCTACAGGAGCGAGGCACGTAAATATTGATACCGGGATTCTGACCACACCAACTCTCAAGCAGAACAACATTGCAGTGCTTGTTTCAGATTCATTGGACACAGTACATGTCTTTCCCTCTTACACGCCATATTTTGAGATTGAAAATGTGCCGCCTGTTATGTCTTGCCCGGTATCCTGTGCACAGCGACACAGATTTTCAACAAAACCTTCAAGGGGAGCTACGGAGGCGGAAAGTTTTATTTGGGAAATTAAAATAGCAGAGGTGCTGGATTGCCAGTTACTGGGGTTAATATGTGGGAACCCCCCTTTTTCTATGGGTAAAGACAATGCAAGCGCAGCTTTTGCGTATTTAGATGCCGGTTTTCCGATTTATGTTGCCTCGGGTTCCCCATTGGGGAGCACAAGGCCAGTCACTGTAAGTGGGGGCATTGCCAGTTATAATGCAGAGCTGTTTGCTATCATTGTGCTGATTCAATGCATTAAGCCAGGCAGCGGAGTACTTGTTGATGACTCGATACTATCTTTGAATATGCAAACAGGAGACATGAATTTTGGAACTGCAGCAACAGCAATGCAGCAAATGGCTTTTAACCAGATGTGGCACTCATTTTACAAAGTTCCCGTAAGCGATGTAGGGGCTGCATTTTCAAATTCAAAGATAATTGATTACCAACTGGGCGCAGAAAAATTACCTGTTGCAATGTGTTCCGCTCTATCCGGGGGAAATATAATAGTGCTGCATGGCGGAGTAACTGCAGAGCTTGCTTATAATCCGGTGCTTGCAATTATTGATGATGATATAGCCCGGACAATAGGCAGGATAATAGAAGGCTTTGATGTAAATGACGATGCGATTGGGCTTAATTACATTAATGAAGTTGGTTTTACAGGATCTTTTTTATCAAAAAAACATACAAGGGCTTATTGGAAAACTGAAGATTATATGCCGAAAATATTTGACAAAACATCTTACAGCGAGTGGATCGATACAGGCAAAAAGACTGTTGTGGATAAAGCTAAAGAAAAATATGAAGATATTTTAGCAAATTACAAACCAAAACCAGTAACAGATGAGCAGGACAAAGAAATTGATAAAATATTAAAAGAAGCTGAGAATTATTATAGGAAGAAAGGATTGCTTTAACATTAGATAGTTATTTTAGGAATAAAAAGATTTCAAGGTTTCAGGAACCTGGGCAGGTCTTAGATTAAGAATAAGAAAAAATATTTTATTAAACCACAAGGAGATATCAGATGAACTCTCTTGAAAGAGTAATTTTAGCGCTTGAACGAAAAATACCCGATAGGGTGCCCCATTTTGAGCTTGAGGTATCAAGCAGCGTAATTCGTGAGATTATAGGTGACGGTGATATATTTGATTTGGCTGAAAAACTTGACCTGGATGCCGTCTCTCCAAGGGTAAACCAGAAAAGGCAGAAGATTGATGAGAATACATTTATCGACGAGCGGGGGCTCATGGTAAAAAAAACCACCCAGGACTATCTTGAGCCTGTAAATACTGTGATTAAAAATGAGGCGGATTTAAGAAAATTTGAGTTTCCTGACCCTTATGCGCCGCACAGGCTTGATGGTTTAAAAAAAGCCATAGAAAGATTTAAAGGCAGGAAGGCAATTATATCTTTACTAAGAGACGGGTGGTCAGAGGTCAGGGATCTGCATGGTTTTTCTGAGTCTCTGATAGACATGGTTGACAATCCGAAGCTTATTAAAGGCATTATGAATAAAGCTGTTGAATACTATATTGAACTCGGCAGGCTGTCTGCAGAACTAGGAGCAGAAATAGCATTTTCGGGAGATGATATTGCAGGCAATAATGGTCTTCTTATGAGCCCGGCCCATTTTAAGGAGTTTATATACCCCGCAATGAAAAGGATTTATAAAAAGTGGCACAGTTTTGGGCTATATATTATTAAGCATTCTGATGGAGACCTGAATAAAATAATGGACCTGCTCATTGACACGGGGCTTGATTGCCTTCATCCCATAGATCCACTTGCAGGCATGAGCCTTGAAAAAGTAAAGAAGGATTACGGCAGAAGGATATGTATTATGGGTAATGTAAACTGTGCAGGCAATTTGGTGTATGGAACTGAAGAAGATGTTGTAAACGAGGTAAAAAAATGTATTGAAGTTGCA
Source organism: Actinomycetota bacterium (assembly GCA_016870615.1). Classification (GTDB taxonomy): domain Bacteria; phylum Actinomycetota; class Humimicrobiia; order Humimicrobiales; family Humimicrobiaceae; genus VGAZ01. The sequence goes on from VGAZ01000007.1 coordinate 11,309, forward strand.
GCACCGGGTGGAGGGTATATATTGTCTTCAAGCAATATAATACCAAACAGTGTTAAGCCGAAGAATTATCTTGCAATGGTAGCGGCAGTGAAGCAATTCGGGGTTTATTGAAAAAGCAATTATTTATCAATTGGCAAGCCCTAAAAGGAGTCTAAGATGTAATGATACTTAGTTAGTAATTTTTAATTGATTATGGTTTTTGTTTATCATTTTTTTATTAAGGAGTTAAAAATATGCTGAATTCAAAAACAATCGAACCTTTTAATGGTTCTCCTGACATAGAAAGACTGCTTGCAGCTTTTAAACGTAAACCCGTGGACAGGGTTCCTAATTTTGAGATACTTTATGAAGATAAACATGTAGAAAAACTGCTTGGCAGATATGCCGGAAATACACTGGCATATGGCGGAGACCCTGCAAAAGGTGCTGATGCTGACCAGGGGCGGCCCATGTACCCTGATGACTTTCTTGACTTTTGCGAAATAATTGGCCAGGATGCTATGCTGATAGGGTCCTCGCTGTGGGTGCCTTTTATGAGGTTGAACGAAGACGGCAAAAAGATTAATGCTTATGACAGGAAAGTCAGGACTGCCCAGGATTTCAGCAAAATTATTATTGACTCAGACACGCAAATCTCAGAAACAATAAAATACCTGAAGGAATATAAAGATGCTATTGAAAAAAGAAATTCACGCATAGGTGTGGGAGTTATATGCGCCAGCATAACCCAGACACTATATGAGTTTGTTGTAGGAATGAATGATTTTATGATGATGGTGTATGAAAACCGTGACCTGGTGGAGGATTTGCTGGAAGTGTCAACAATACACTCTGTAAAAATGATCCAGGCCCTTGTTGAAAATAGCGTAGATTTTATATTTGCTGCAGATGATGTTGCATTTAAATCCGGTCTTTTTATCCCTCCGAAAATAATGAAAGAAATATGGGTCCCAAGGATGGCACGCATATTTGAACCTGCATTAAATGCCGGGGTCCCAATAATGTTTCATTCCGACGGCAAAATCGATGATATGGTTGAGGACCTTATAGACATCGGGCTTGATTGTCTTAATCCAATGGACCCATACGGAGCAGACTACAGGGAATACAAAAAAAGGTATGGCAGCAGGCTCTGCCTGTCAGGCAATGTGGATATCGAGTTCCCACTTTCAAAGGGAACGCCTGAAGATGTGGATGCCGATGTAAAGGCTCATATGGACGTTTTAAAGCCTGGATATGGTTATGTCGCAACGGTGTCACATTCAGTAGTAAATTATATACCCCATGAAAACGTAATAGCCTATATAAATGCAATACACAAATATGGGGCATATTAGAAGAAATAAAGAATTATTTTTAAAAAAAGGTTTTTATTTCTAACTTAAATTATTAATAATTACAAAGGAGTGCAAAATGGAAAAATTAAAAGTCGGATTTGTTGCAGGCTTTATGGAAGGTTTTTCAACAAAGGGGCTTGATTATTTTAAGGCATACCAGAAAGAACTTGCAAAAATGGCAGATAAATATGGTTTTGAACTGCATGTGATCGATATAATAATGCAGAATATTGAGCAGGCCTCAAACATAAGAAAAGAAATAGAGGCAAAACAGCTTGATTTTGTACTTTTTTTCCATCCCTCATACATAATAGGCGACAATGTATTTGAAATAATGAAATCTGGAAAGAATTTCGGGCTATGGGCAATTGAGGAATTAAGCCCTACCGGTCCTATGACATTTGGTTCTTTTGTAAATATCTCCCAGAACATAGGTATATCAAAACATAATTTTCTTGCAAAACCCCTAAAGACCAAGTGGTTCTTTGGAGACATGGAAAGCAAGTTCTTCAAGAACCGGTTTGACATTACAATAAAAGCTCTTACTGCAGCCAAAGCCATGAAAAATGCAAGAGTGGCACAAATTGGCAAGCTTGCAGATGGCCACATAAACCACATGGCAAACCCAAGAGCAGTATACCAGTACCTTGGTGTTGATGTGACAAGAGATTATGAAGTAGAGGATATAATATCGCTTGGTGAAAAAATAACTGCTGCAGAAGTTGACAAAGTATTTAAAGCTGTAAAACAAGCTTCAAAAATAAGCCGTGTATCAGAAGATAAAGTGCGGGATTCTGTAAAGATGTATCTTGCTATAAAAAAAATCTGTAATGAGAACAATTACAGTGCAGTGGCATTCAGCTGCTGGCCAAAGCTTATGCCCCTAAAGGAAATGGTAGGATGCCTTACAAACTCATTGTTAAACAGTGATGGAATTGCTGCAGGTTGTGAAGCAGATATATTGGGTACAATTTCAATGCTTGTGCTACAGAAACTTACAGGGGCTCCTGTGGCACTGATGGATCTTCCCAAGTTTGATGAAAACGATGAATCACTGCTGCTGTGGCACTGCGGTTCCGCTCCATTTGAAATGGCCAACGAGCAAGGCGTTATGTGTGAGAAGCATTATTTTGCAGATTATGCTGAAAGCGTCAAGAATTGCGGGCCCATAACTGACCTTATATTCAAAAAAGGAGATGTTACAGTATTCAGGCTAGCAGGTGAAGGTGAGCAGTTCTATTATGTTACGGGTAAATTTTTTGACCCGGAAAAACAAGCATTCTGCGGAAGTAGGGGATGGGTAAACCAGCTAAAGTTCTATGAGGAACCAATAAAAGCATGGGATTTAGCAAATACATTATTAGAGAATGGTCTTCCCCACCATTTCCCGATGGTTATGCAGAATGTAGGACCTTATCTTGAAGAGTTTGCTTACTGGACAGAGCTTAAAAAAGTGAGAAGATATGATTACAGGGATTACCTCTATGTTTAGGGGACACCCTTAAGCAAAGGAAAGGAACGATTGTAAAAGTGAAAATTAATTTTGAGCAAATGCGCTCCCCGGAAATAGAACAATTTATAAATGATGGCGGAATGGTTATAGTCCCGATTGGCGCCTGTGAGGTGCATGGAAGGCACCTTCCTGTGATAACTGATACAGAAATGGCATACTCTGCAGCAGTTGATGCTGCCCGTAAAATTTCTGGAAAAATACCGGTATCAGTTCTTCCAGCAGTCTGGTTCGGGTATTCTGTCTCAATTTTAAAAAACTGGCCGGGCACTATAACAATAAGGCCAAAAGTGCTTATAGACCTTATGTATAATATCTGCCAGTCGCTTATAGACATGGGTATAGATAAAATACTTATTGTAAATGGCCATGGCAATAATCCTGGCGTGCTTGATGTAGTTGTGCGCACAATAGGGGATGATTTTAAAGTATTTGCAGGCATTACCAATATTTTTGACTGCTGGGACAAAGAATATGTCAAACAAAACCGAAAGTCAGAATTAGGCGGCATCGGCCATGCATGCGAGATTGAAACCTCGGTTATGCTTCATCTGGACAAAAAACTTGTTGATATGTCTGTAGCAGATGACACTGATATAATGAAAAGCGATCTTAATACATGCCCGGTGGATTGGGGTTCAGGTAAAAAACGGAAGATGTATCTTTCAACCTGGTATCTTGAAAACAGCACATACGGGGGAGCAGGAGATCCTACTTATGCAACAGAAGAATTTGGCAAAATAATGCATGAAATGACAGTAACCGGATTATGTGAGGTAATAGAGGAATTCTATAAAACCCAGAATGAACTCAAGAACCGTAAGTTAAAAAGGAAATGCCAGAAGTTTTAAGGCAATATGATGATGATTTGTTTTTTCAAGATATTATTAATAAACTACAGCAGCAGTTCTTATTAAAGGAGCCTACTGGATGGATTCAAGGCAGAAATTTTTATCAGTAATGAATTTTGATGAAAATGCATTAATACCGAAAACAGAATTTGCATACTGGGCAGGGACAATCAGGAAATGGTTCAGCCAGGGCCTGCCAAAAATAAAGGATGTTTCAGAGGAGATTCTGGATCCTGAATCCATAAGAGGTTCAAAACCTCTGACCTTGAAATATGCAGATGAAGTTGATAACAATGTGGCGCCTTTTTTTAAACTTGATTCATATCTTGAAAAATTCCCCATTGACTACAGCTCGATGATGCAAAGCAGGGTTCTTGAGGAAAACAACGAATACAGGATTTTTGTTGATAAATACGGCCTGACAAATAAAGTCCTGAAGCAGAAATCTTCTATCCCAATGGTAATAGATTACCCGATAAAAAACAGGAAAGATTTTTATGAGTACGTCTCATTATATGATAACTCCAGTGGTGGAATAGCCAAAAGGTTGCCTGCGGATTTTAATAACCTTGCGGCGGAACTGAAAAACAGAGATTTTCCTATAAGGCTCGGGGGTAATCCTTTCGGTTTTTCATTTCTTGCGCGCCACCTGATGGGAGAAGTAACTTTCATGCTTAGCATGTATGATGACCCGGAATTCATAAAAGAGTTTAATGAATATTTCCTGAATTTTACAATAGATTACTGGTCAGAAATTCTTAGAAAAGTCGAGGTTGACTGTGTATTTATACTTGAGGACATTGCATACCGCTCGGGATCATTTATATCAAAAGAGATGTTTGACACTTTTATGCGCCCGTATTATTTGAAGCTTATAGATTTTTTAAAACAGTATAGTATAAACAACATTTTTGTTGACTGTGACGGATTAATTGGGGAACTCATACCACTCTGGATTGAGGCCGGGGTTACCGGGCTTTTTCCGTTTGAAGCTGTAAATGATATTGTAGCTGTTAGAAATGAATATCCGCATTTAAAAATGATGGGTGGGTTCAATAAAAAAGTCCTTTTTAAAGATTCTACAAAACAGGAAATTGACGGGGAGCTCGGCAGGGTTTTTACAGTATTGAAAAGCGGGGGTTACATACCGCATATTGATCATGCTGTTTCTGAAGATGTGACATGGGAGAATTTCAGGTACTACAGGGAAAAGCTGAACAGCTTTATAGATAAAATTTAATTTATTATTAATATAGTACTCAAGGATTTTAATAATAAGAATTGGAGGTAAAATGTGAACAGATACTGTATAGTTCTAGAACTGAAAGATGAATTCATAGAGCCATATTGTGATATTCACCGTAATCCCTGGCCGGAACTGCTTAAATCAATAAAAGACGGGGGAGCAAAGGAACTGCTGATTTGGAACTACAAGAATCTTTCAATTGTCTATTATGAGTGTGAAGACATAGATAAATTGTATGAAGGGCTTAATAAGCTTGAAGTTACAAAGAAATGGAATGTTACAGTAGGGCCATGGTTCAGGAAATCCCTTCCTGTTGATGAAGACGGAAAATTTATAACCTGTGAAAAAATATTTGATTTAAACCAGCAGATTGCAGGAAAACTTGAGCAGTACTAAAAGATGATTGATTACAGCATATTTCCTGGATAATCGGTTCTTTTTATAAATTTACCAGCCATATATTTTGAACTGATATCCTTTATCCGTAATTATTTTTAATTTTAAAAATTTATTTAAAATGTTTATCAAAGAAAGGAAAAACATAAATGCCTTCATTAAAAGAAATACACGATGCTGTTGCTTCAGGAAATTATAAAGATATAGGCAATCTTGTCCAGGGTGCAATAGACAGTGGAGAAACACTTGAAAATATAATAAACAATGCTCTTTCGTCTGCAATGCTGGAGGTAGGGGATAAATTTGGTTCGGGCGATCTTTATATGCCTGATATGCTGCTTGCTGCAAAAGCAATGAAGGTCGCAATGGAGATAATAAAACCATTGCTTAAGGGTTCAGAACACCTTTCGGAAAAGGGCACTGTTGTTATAGGTACAGTTAAAGGGGACCTTCATGATATAGGAAAAAACCTGGTTATTACTATGGCGGAAGGGCAGGGTTTTAAAGTTATTGATCTGGGCATAGATGTTGATTTCCAGGTCTTTGTAGATGCGATTAAAGAACACAATCCCAATATTGTTGCATTTTCCGGACTTCTTACAACTACCCTTGCAAATATTCCCGAGCACATCAGGGCAATAGAGGATGCCGGGTTAAGAAAATCAGTCAAACTGGCTGTTGGCGGTGCCCCTGTAACACAGCACTTTGCAGATATGTATGGAATAGAAATATATTCTCCTGATGCGTCAGGGGCCGCTAAAGAGTTTTTAAAGGTATTAAATAAGTAAAATACTGGATTTTTAAAGTATTGGGCCCATAGGGCCAGGGGATTTAAAGGTGCCTTTAATATGATTGCTGGTACTAGGGTTTTTATTTAATAAACTTGCTGTTTTAAGTGGGCGATTCACAAAGTTTATTATTAAATGACTTTACGAAACAATAATTGCAGGAGGAGGCAGTAATTGCGAAAAGGATTTACAAGAAAATTTGAACCTTTAAGGGTGTTATCCGATTCCCAGGTCGAAACCATCCATAAGAGAACCCTCGAAGTGCTTGCAGAGGTCGGCTGTAAATTTGAATCTGTTCGCGCCCTTGAACTGCTGAAGAAAAACGGTTGCAGGATTGATCTGGAGCAACGGCTGGCATATTTCCCCCCGGACCTTGTAGAAAGCAGTATCAGAATGTGTCCCAGCAGTTTTTTGGTCAAATCCAGGGATCCAAAAGATAACCTTCTTATAGGCGGGAATACCCTGTATTTTATGTCGTCGCTTGGTGCAAGATTATCTGATATTGAAACCGGCATGGTGAGAGTGCCTACAATGGAAGAAAATAACCAGGCTATATTTATATCGGATGCCCTGGATTCAATAGACCTTTACAGCGGTTATACGCCATATTTTGAGATAGAGGGTGTGGAACCAGTCATGCTCTGTTCAACAAGCCTTGCAATGCGGATTCGCAATTCTACAAAAATTACAAGGGGCACCCAGCCCACCGACACGTTTATCTGGGAGACTCTCATTGCCCAGGCTGCTGGCCAGGAACTTATCGGCAATATGGAAGCCGCTGCTCCTCTTTCCTATCCTGAGGATGCAATAAATGCCGCTTATACATATGTTGAAGCAGGATTTCCTGTATATATTGCAGCAGGTTCAGTCATGGGCGGAACTGCACCGGTTACTGTTGCGGGTTCTACTATAAGCAATAATGCTGAGCTTCTTGCGGCTATAGTATTTATACAGTGTATTAGACCGGGCACAGGCATTATTGCAAATGATTGTGTATTTCCAATGAATATGGAAAGCGGGGATTTGTTTTTCTGTTCACTTGGGTCAAGCCTTCACCAGATGGCATTTAACCAGATATGGCATGATCTTTACAGGATTCCTACCAACAATACGGGTTCAGCATTTCCTAACTCAAAAAAAGCTGATTATCAGAGCGCCTATGAGAAAACGCATGTTGCTATGGCGTCAGCTCTTTCAGGCGCAAATATGATTGTATTTCATGGCGGGGTTACTGCCGAGCTTTCATATAATCCTGTCCTTGCAATAATAGATGATGATATTGCAATGACAATAGGAAAGACAATAGAGGGCTTTGAAGTGAGTGAAGATACAATGGCAGTAGATATTATAAAGGATGTTGGAACTGTCCCCGGGACATTTCTAAATAAGACGCATACAAGAGAATGGTGGAAAAAAGAATATTTTTTACCGAAATCTGCGGACAGGCTTTCATATCCCGAATGGCTCAATTCAGGACATAAAGGGGCAATAGATAAAGCCAGGGAAAGGATGGAGCATATCCTTGCCACCCATAAAGTAAAACCTTTAAGCAGCGATACCGACAGGGAGTTAGATAAAATACTTAACGATGCGCGAAAATATTACAGGGATAAAGGGCTGCTTTAATCCTGGTTTTCCTTTGTTTGATTTATATTATGCGGTACTTTTGAAATAATCCGTTTTGTAATCATAAGGCAGGAGGTTCAATGGAAAATACATGTGTTTATATGAAAATAAAGCCTGAAGGCAGGGAAGGTTATATCAACATACATAAAAAAGGCAATGTGTGGAAAGAAGTGCTTGAAAATCTGAAGAATGCAGGCTTTAAAAAAATGAAAATATATATGCTTGATAATTATGCAGTGGTATATATTGAAGCTGAAAACATTGCAAAGGCTTTCAAATATCTTGGAAAGCAGCCAGATACATCCAGATGGAATGAAGCCACTTCAGCATTTATGGAAACCCAGCCTGACTATGATTCCGAAGAAGTTGTTAAACAGCTTGAATGCGTTTTTAATTTTGAAAATGGAGTCCAGAAATAGGTTCTATTCAGCTGGTTTTCAACCCTTAAAGGAAGAATATATGAGAAAGAGATTTACAAAGGAAAAAAGCATGGGGACTGTCCCCAAAAAGCATGGGGACTGTCCCCGATGAATAACCAGTTTTCAGTCCGGAAAGGAAGAATTTATGAGAAAGGGATTTACAAGGAAAATAGCGCCGGTTAAAGTACTTTCTGATACCCAGATTGAATATATACACAACTCCTCTCTTGAAGTACTTGAAAAAACAGGTGTAAAACTTGAAAGTGAAAGAGCCTTAAAAATACTAAAAGAAAACGGGTGCATTATTGATTTTGAATCCAAGATTGCAAAGTTTCCAGGCTGGCTCGTTGAAGAATCTGTAAGGAGGGCGCCCTCCAGCTTTTCAGTAAAAGCGCGCATACCTGAAGACGACTTGAGAATAAGTATGTCAAACCTTTATTTTATGCCTGCAGCAGGGGCAAAACTCCATGACGAAAAAACAGGCAGTCTATCTGTTGCAACACTCAAAGAGAATGACCAGGGCGTTAAAATATGCGATGGTCTAGATGCTGCTGATTTCCAGGCATCATATTGCCCTTATTTTGAACTTAAGGATATTGAACCTGTAATGCTTCTTGCGGAAAGCCAGGCAAGTATCGCTCGTAATTCTACAAGAGTGTCAAGGGGAGCGCAGGCTACTGATTCATTTATATGGGAAGCCCAAATAGCGAATGCTGCCGGCAAGCAGCTGATAGGCACCATGGAGGGGGCAGCCCCTCTTTGTTTTCCTGAAGACGCGGTCAATGCCGCATTTGAGTATATGGATAATGGTTTTCCCATATGGGCAACAGGAGGCTCTATAATGGGCGGAAGCTCGCCTGTCACTATTGCAGGCGCAACAGTGACAAATAATGCTGAAATACTTGCAGCAATAACTTTTATACAATGCTACAGGCCGGGGAATGCAGTCCTTGCAAATGATTTTGTAGTACCGATGGACATGGAAAGCGGCAACTTGTTTTTCGGTGCAATAGGGGCCGGCTTTCACCAGATGGCGTTTAACCAGATATACAGGGAGCTTTACCGCATACCGACATGCAACGCTATGGCGGCATTTCCCAATTCAAAGCTTATTGATTACCAGAATGCTTTTGAAAAAACGCATCTTGCCCTGTCTGCAGCACTTTCTGGTGCAAGCATGATTGCATTTATAGGTTCTGTGAGCCAGGAGCTTGCATGGAGCCCGCTGCAGGCTGTTATTGATAATGATGCTGTGAATATAATTGGCAGATATATAGAAGGATTTGAGATAAATGATTTGACAATTGCATCTGATCTTATAGCTGAGGTCGGCCCGTCTCCGGGTTCATTTTTGGGTAAAAAACACACAAGGGAAAATTGGCGACGGGAATCTTATATCCCTAAAACATTTGACAGGCTGTCTTACCAGGACTGGGCACGCTCAGGAAAACCTTCTGTCATTGATAAAGCAAGGAATAGTGTTGAGGAAATAATAAAAAAACACAGACCGCAACCTTTATCAGAAACCCAGGAGAATCAAATCCAGGGAATTCTAAAAGAAGCAAGGAAGTATTATGAAAAAAAAGGTTTACTCTAATTAATTACTGCTGGACTAATTGTTATTTTACAATATTAACAATTTTTTGAGCAAAACTTTAAAGTTAAATTGTTTATAAAAAATAAGAAAGGAAGTTAAAAAGATGGCAGACTCAATACAAAGCTTAAAAGATGTAGTACTGGATTTTGATATTGACAGAGCTGAAGAAGTTGCAAGAAATGCAATAGATTCAGGCACTGATCCTCTTCTTGCAGCTGCAGCTTTAACAGATGCAATTAGACAGGTTGGTGATGCATTCGGTAAAGGGGATTTATTTTTGCCAGATCTTGTATGCGCATCTGAAGTATTGAAAAAGGCTTTTCCAATAGTTAATGATGCTATTGAAAAAAAAGGCGCAACACAGGAATCACTCGGCAAGGTAGTAATAGGTACAGTGTTTGGCGACATACATTCCATAGGAAAAGGAATGGTTTCCACACTCTTGTATGCTGCCGGCTTTAAGGTAATTGACCTTGGCATAAATGTTAAGGGGGAAGATTTCTTGAAAGCTGTAAAAGATGAAAACGCAAATGTGCTTGCTATGTCAGCCCTATTAACTACAACAGCCATGGAGCAGAAAAAAGTCATTGAGGGCCTTAAGGAGGCAGGGATAAGAGATAGAGTAAAGGTGGTGGTGGGAGGAAGTCCCATAAACCAGGAATTTGCAGACTCCATAGGCGCAGATGGTTATGGCTCAACTGCCCCCGAAGGAGTCAAGGTCGTAAAGAGGCTTCTTGGGATAAAGGACTAGCTGGGCATTGAGAGTATTTAAAAAATCCCCATATTTTTAGCAGAAGATAAAAATGTTGAAGGTTTCTTATTTAAGAATTTAACTGTTTAATAAAAACTGCTTAATCAGTTAAAATCAATTCAGCTATTTGTTAGAATAGTAATATATAATTACAGGGTTGCGCATGTAAGAAATATTTCAAATATCTTATGGGAGGTAAAATGGCAACAAAAAATTATCTTGTATTTGATTTCGGGGCAAGTAATGGGCGGGCTTCAGTAGCTGTTTTTGATGGCAGCAAATTCGAATTTGATATAGTGCACAGGTTTGACAACATTCCGGTAAATGCCGCAGGCACCCTGTACTGGGATTTCTTAAGGCTTTTCGGGGACCTCAAAACAGGTCTTTTGGCAGCAGCAAAAAAATACAGCCAGCTTCAGTCAATGGCAATTGATACATGGGGAGTTGATTTTGGAATTATTGATAAAAACGGAAAACTCATTTCAAATCCCATACATTACAGGGATGAAAAAAGAAACAGCATGACTGAAGAAGTCTTCGGCATTATAAGTAGGGAAGAGCTTTTCAAGCTCACGGGCTGCGCAATGCTCTCCTATTACAGTATTTTTAATTTGTATTCTTTAAAAATTCAGGAAAGCCCGGAATACCAGAATGCCGGCAAGCTTTTAATGATGCCTGATCTTTTTAATTATTTCCTTACAGGAGTTGCAGTAAATGAATACACTGAGGCCCATACAACACTTATGTGCAGCCCTTTTACCAAAGACTGGGAGTTTAAAATAATAGATAAACTGGGATTTCCAACAGATATTTTCTCAAAAGTTATACAGCCAGGAACAGAAATAGCATACTTGCAGGAAAATGTCTGCAAAGAGCTGGAGATAAAACCTTTAAGGGTAATAGCCCCTGCCAGCCATGATACGCCCTCTGCCATTGCAGGCATACCTGTACCGGATAATTCCGGAAACCGGGTGTTTATGAGTATAGGCACATGGGGTGTAAGCATACTTGAAATGGATTCACCTTTAATTAAAACAGAAATACTGGATGCCGGATTTGCAAATGAAGCAGGCGCTGAAGGTAAAATGCTTCTGTTTAAGAACTTTGTAGGTATGTGGATAATACAGCAGTCCAGGAACTACTGGCTGAAAGATAAAAAAGACATTTCCTGGGATGACATTATGTACAGCGCAAAAGATGCAAAACCATCAGGGGCAATAATAAATGTGGATGATTCCGCATTTCTTCTTGGCCAGCATAATATGCCCCAATTAATATGTGATTTTTGCAAAAAAACCGGACAAAAAATCCCGGAAGGCATTGGAGAGATTGCCAGGGTTGTTTACGAAGGTTTTGCTTTAAAAATAAAGCATGATATTTTAAATCTTGAGAAAATAACAGGAAGCAAATTTGAAGCAATAAATATAGTCGGCGGCGGGACCAAGGACGAGCTATACTGCCAGTGGGCGGCAGATGCTAGCGGGCTTGAAGTTTTTGCTGGGCCTACAGAAACAACTTCTATTGGTAACCTGTTAATGCAGTTAAAGGCAGCAGGGGAGATTAAAAATCTTTCTGATGGCAGGCAGCTCTCACTTAACTCTTCAAAGATTAAGCAATACAGCCCGGCAGGCACAGCATATTGGGACAGCCAGTATGAAAAATACCTGAAAATTCTTTAGACTGTAAAAAAAGGAAATTCCAGCTTGGAAGAATTATTTAAAAACCATTGTTTTTAAGGTTTTACATACAGGTTAAATGTTATAAAGAAAATATTAAAATATAGACAGGTGGAAAAAGAAAATGAGTGAATGCAAACTAAGTGGTAAGGCAACACTGATAACAGGCGGAGCAAGCGGTATAGGCAGGCAGATAGCCCTTACTTTTGCGCGCAATGGTTCAGATATTGCAATACTTGATCTTGATGACAGAAGATGCCCTGAAGTGATACTTGAAATTGAAAGTAAATACGGCAGGAGGGGCCTGTTTGTTTCTTGCGACATCTCTGATTATGAAAAAGTCAGCTCAGCCTGCGATAAAGCAATTAACAAATTTGGCAAAATAGATAATTTGGTGTGCGCGGCAGGTTACGGTTCCAAAGTAGCCATTGAAAATATGGAAATATCTGAGTGGAAAAAAGCAATTGATATAAACTTAAACGGCACATTTTATGTTATACGCAGCCTTGTAAATCATATGCTTGATAATGGCAAAGGCAATATAATTATTATAGGCTCAGCAACTGTGGAAACAGGAAGCGGCGGCGGCCTGCATTATGCTGCTGCAAAAACTGCACAGTATGGAATTATGAAAGGGCTTTCCTACGAGCTACTTTCAAGAGGGATACGCACAAATATTATAACTCCCCATATAATAGATACGCCTATGCTTCGTAAAAGATATCCTGATGATCCCGATACAAATGCTATGCTTGCAAAAAGAACTCCTATTGGAAGAATTGGCAACCCTGAGGATATTGCAAATGCGGCTCTTTTCCTGGCATCGGATGATTCAGGCTATATCTGCGGCGCAGATATAGTGGCAGATGGTGGAGCAATACATTACCTGCACTGATAATATCTTAAAAAACCTAATTGTCTGATTTAAGTTTTCCGCCGGTTGAGAAGTTTTCTTTTTTCATTTCATTGAACTTTATCCAGACTACTTCAGGCGCGACTTCAGCCACTTCCGAAATAATCTCGGTTATTCTTTTTGCCATTTCTTTTTTCTGCTCAAGCGTCCTTCCTTCAAGAAAGTCAATGTTTACTATGGGCATTTTTTGTCCTTTCATATATTTTAAACTGAAATTATTTATTTCATGTTTTATTAAATGCAGTTTTACTATTAATAATGGATATAATAATATAAAATTCATAAAAATAAAAAGCGGCAATAGCAATTAAAAAAGACGGGGCCAAATTTCCCCCTGTTTGTAATTAAATGGTTTTAATATAGCTGTGATAAATATATGCCGGATAATTATTTAAAATTAAGGAAAAGATTAAAATGGAAAAAAATGAAGCTTTTAATTACATCAAAAATGCGGCAAATTCAATAATATTACCGGACAAAAAAGCCCTACAAAATGCCCAAAAGCGCCTGGACAGCCTTACAAAACCGGCAGGAAGCCTGGGGCGCCTTGAAGAGCTTGCAAAGCAGATAGCATCCATTACTGGCAAGATGGACCCGGATATTTCCAAAAAGCTTGTTATTGTAATGGCGGCGGACCATGGAGTTGTCCAGGAGGGGGTTAGCGCCTATCCACAGGAGGTAACCCCGCAGATGGTATATAATTTCATGCAAGGAGGGGCAGGCATAAATGTACTTGCAAAACATGCAGGGGCCGATGTAATGGTTGTTGATGTCGGTGTAGCAGCAGAATTAAAAATAAAAGAAAATAATAAGGACAAAAAAAGCATATTTATTGATAAAAAGGTGGCATTTGGGACTAAGAACATGGCGAAAGAGCCGGCAATGAACCCGCAGCAGGCAGCTCTTGCCGTATCTGCAGGTATTGCTGTAGCTCAAGACATGATTGATGCGGGGTATGGAATTATTGGAACAGGTGATATGGGGATAGGCAATACAACAGCAAGCAGTGCAATAGCTTCATGCATTTGCGGAGTTGATGCAGAAAAAGTCACAGGCTATGGCACAGGTATTGACGAGGCTGGATTTGAAAAGAAAGTTCAAGTGATAAGGAAGGCTATAAAGCTGAACAATCCTGACGCTTCTGATGGGCTTGATGTCCTGTCAAAGGTTGGAGGTTATGAAATAGGTGGAATTGCCGGAGTAATACTTGGCTGCGCCTTGCGAAAAGTTCCTGTTGTAATTGATGGATTTATTTCTGGAGCAGGAGCGCTGATTGCTGAAGCCATTGCTCCAGTTTCAAGGCATTATATGATTGCTTCACACTGTTCAGTGGAAAAGGGCCACAGGATAGTTCTTGAAAAACTTGGCCTGGTCCCTCTTTTTAATTTTGACATGAGGCTTGGTGAGGGTACGGGCGCGGCAATTGGGATTGGCATTGCTGATGCTGCAATAAAAATATTAAATGAAATGGCAACATTTGACCAGGCGCAAGTTTCACAGAAAAAAGAATAAAAGAAAGGCAACGGCTGCATTTTTCATGCTGTTTTAAGCCTCCAGCCAAATGAAAGGAATGATTATAGAAATGAATAAACTGCAAAAAGGTTATACTCATGTATATTTCGGAACAGGCAAGGGCAAAACCACTGCAGCAATGGGGCTTGCCGTTCGCGCAGCAGGTTACGGTCTTAAAGTTTATATTGCCCAGTTTATAAAGGGGCTTATATATAGTGAAATTAAATGCCTTAAAAAATTAAGCGAAAACATTACGGTAAAGCAATATGGCAGGGGATGCTTTATAAAAAAGGAACCAACACAGGAGGACATTGAGGCTGCAAAACATGGAATTAAAGAAGCCATTCAGATAATCAAATCAGGAAAATATGATGTTGTAATACTGGATGAAATTACTGTTGCGGAATTTTTCGGGCTCGTAACTGTTGCTGAAATTACAGATATTATTAAATCAAAGCCGGATAATGTTGAACTGGTTCTTACCGGGCGCAAAGCTGATAAGAAAATACTGGATGCAGCTGATCTTGTTACAGAAATGAAAGAGATTAAGCATTACTACGCCTGTGGTGTGCAGGCAAGAAAGGGGATAGAGAAGTAGCAATTTTTAAATGCCTGCTTTTAAAAACTTAGCAGACTGAATATATATTAATGAATTATCTTATTTAAAATCATGCTGTTTTTCTTTATCCTGGTTTTCTAAAATTTTTATCAATATTAATTTCAATATTAATTGCTTTTTTAAAACATTTTTTATATTATAAATACTACTAAATTAGTAGCATTTAAAAATAAGCCAGTCATGAAGCTGGTTTTACAGAAAGGAAAACACAATGGAAAAAAAGAAACTATTATACGTCCAGACAAGCGGAATAAACACGCCTCAAAGGCTGTATTCACCTTTTATTCTTGCACAAACTGCAATAGCCATGGATATTGAGCCGACAATATATTTTCTTGGAGAGGGCATTTCAGTTGTCACTAAAGGAAATGCTGAAAAAATAAAAATGGGTAATTTCCCTTCACTTAAGGAAGTAATGGACCAGACCGCAGCAATGGGAATAAAAATGCTTGTTTGCCAGCAGAGCATGCAGGTATTTGGACAGAATCTTACTCCTGATGATTTTGAGGAATGTTCAAAAATTGTAGGGGCTGCCACTCTAAACAGTCTTGTCCTTGAATCAGACGGTACTATGTGGTTTTAGTTTAAGCTGGAGAATAGACACATATAACTGCCAGGCTGCCAGTATTTTATTTACTTAGTGCAACCATGCCCGGTGTTATTGAATTATTAATTGCAGCAGATAAAAATATTGAAGTATAATAAAATAAGAGTTAACAAGTTTTAGAATAATTCCGCAATCTAAAGAAATAATAATACCAGTTATGCATATAAAATGCAGAACTTAAGGTATAAGTCTGAAAGAAATTAAGCAAATCAAGACGACGGTTACCTTTTTAATAATGTTTTGTGCCTTGAGCGAAGCGAAAGGAATGGTTATAAGTCTGAAAGAAATAAGATAGGTAAAATTTATTAAAAATAATGTGCTTAAGGACAATGGGTTTTCATCCCGTTTTGCGCCTTTAAGCAAAGCGAAAGGCATGTGTATAAAAATGGAAAAAGATTTATTTACAGATAGTAAAAATGAGGGTGCTAACAGCAGCATTGATGCTGATGAATTTCTTGACTGTACCGGGCTATATTGCCCCGCCCCCATTTTTGAGACAAGGAAAAAAATTGATAGTATTGAAGCAGGAAAGGTTTTAAAAGTGGCTGCAGATGATCCTGCATCAGAGGAAGATATAAAAAGCTGGGCAAAAAACACGCAAAACCAACTTTTAAAAGTTGAAAAAGATAATGATAAGTTTATTTTTTATATTAGAAAAAAAGATTAAGGATAATTTAAATATATTTATTAAATATTTTGGAAAAATAGCTTACGAGAGCTTGTTTTTACCTCATAAGCATTATACTGTTACTGCCATGTTTTTTTGTTGTTTAAAATAGCTTTTTCTGCCTTATTAATTATGTCCTGAAGGCTGCGGTTTGGCTTTATTGCGCTTATCCCTGCACTTATCGGGAATGCTTGAATTTTAAAAAAATATAATAAAAATAAAATAAAAATATTCATTGATATTATCAAATAATCTGGTATATTGTTAGAAAGCCTGGAAGTGATAAATATTTTACAATAAGTACTTAATGCCGGGCAATGAACTTTGACAATTAAACATTCTTCTTTCTGAGAAGGGAATCCGGTTTAAAGCCGGAGCGGTACCGCCACTGTAATCGGGTGTGTATTCTTTAGAAATTGTTAAAAAAAGCAGCTTCTTAAAACCACTGGAATATTATTTTTCCGGGAAGGTAAAGAATAAAGTCCCGTCAGCCAGGAAACCTGCAGAAAGAAAGCTTGATTATGGCTCTTCGGATTAAAGGGTGTAATTTTTTTATTGCAAAAATTGATTATTTAAAGTTTTAAGTATAACAAAAATTTAAACCCCGTCTCCGTAAGGCGGGGTTTTTTAGTTATAGGCATCTAAAATAAATGGTTTTAATGTTAATGAAAAAGAGAAAGGAAAAAAATGCCAAAAAAAAGAATAATAAAAAGCAGGCATTGCATTGCATTGTTAATGTCTATAGCAGTTTTGCTTTCTGTGCTTGTCTTGTCTTTTACGGCATGCAAAATCAGCGAAGATGCGCAGAGCGTACAAACTGAAGCGCCGGAAACTGCTGCAGAAACTGCAGAAGAAACCACAGCAGTAGAAATTGAAACTGCCGTTGAAGAAGAAGCTGCAGAAATAAAAGTAACAGACGGGCTGGGAAATGAAGTTACGCTGGCTGCTGCAGCAGAAAAAATTATCGTGTTTGTGCCAAGCGCGCTTGAAATACTTCATGCCATCGGTGCAATGGATAAAGTAATCGGGGTTGATAACTGGAGCATAGATATCGGGGATCCTCTTGCAGAAGGAATGGAGGGATTCGGGGATTTCCAGGGACTGAATATGGAAAAAGTCACCGCAGCTGATCCTGATCTGATAATCGGGCTTTTGGGATGGGCTGAAGAAGATATTAATAAACTCAAGGAGCTTGGAATCCAGTTATATATAGTGGATGCCAATACCGTTGATGAGGTTTATGCTGAAATATTGAATATGGGCAAAATTGCCGGAATGGAGCTTGAAGCAGAAATACTTATGGAAGGACTCAAGGCAGAAATAGATGATATTAGATTAAAAACCGAAGCAATACCTGATGATGAGAAGCCCAGAGTGTTTTATGAAGTATGGAACGATCCGCTTATGAGCGCAGGAAACAACACATTTATAAATGAGCTTATAGTTTATGCCGGCGGGAAAAATATAGTTGCAGAAGACGGACTTGAGGGGTGGCCCGAATATAGCCTTGAAAGCCTTATAAAGAATAATCCTGATGTAATTATTGCCCCTGTATCACTTGCAGCAGATCCAGGTGTAATTTTATCCGATGCAAGATTTTCAGGAATAAATGCAGTAAAAAATGAAAGAGTTTATATAGTTCCTGATAACCCAATCAGCAGGCCAAGCCAGAATATAGTGGTGGGCCTTTTAATGTTTGCCCGTGCAATTCATCCAGATATTTTCGGTGAATTCAATTAGCAGCAGTAAATAGCGTTTTTTTGTATTTATATTTCTGCTGAATATGCCTGAGCAGGCGCAGCTTTTCCATAGCGATGTAATGCTGGCAGGGAGAGCATGAATAATTATAATCATGGCTCCTGGAATGATTTCCCTTTTTGTTCCGGAACTCTCCCTGCAAATAAAAAATTAATAAAAAAATTAAAAAAAGATTATAATAATTAAAAACAGCTATATTATTTTGTTAACAGTTTTAGCAGAAATGCTTTTTGTTTTATTGAGAGAATAATAAATGAGTAAAATGTATTTCATTTTGGGTGGCGCAAGAAGCGGTAAAAGCGGTTTTTCCGAAGAGCTTGCGATGTCATTATCTGAAAGGGTGGGCTATTTAGCAACCGGCCAGGTAATAGATGATGAGATGAAAAAAAGAATTGATGTCCATAAAAAAAGAAGGCCTCAGCACTGGGAGACATATGAGATTGAAGCAAATGAAATTAATATTTCAGATATTGAAAAAGTGATTCTAAAAGCAGGTAAAGACAATCAAGAAGTTCTTATAATTGACTGTATGACAAATCTGCTATTCAGGTTAATTCACAAATACAGTCTTGACCGGCTCGAAATACTTGAAAACAGTCTTGAAAATAAAATTGAAGATGAAATTACTATTTTTTTTGATAAGTTTATTGCTGCTGTAAGGAATGCGGCAGACACTATGGACTTAGATATAATAATTGTGTCAAATGAAGCAGGACTGGGGCTTGTCCCGGCATACCCCCTCGGAAGGATATTCAGGGACATGCTTGGAATTGTAAATAAAAAAATTGCAGTTATCTCAAATGAGGTCCATTTTTTTATTGCTGGCATAGGCATGAAAATAAAATAAATTAAAACATAAAAATATTAATAGTTTATAAATTTTATACAATTTTTTTAATGCGGCTTTTAAATGCAATAGGTTTTTTAACCATTATTAAAATTCCTTCCAGGTTTTATATCAGGCAGGAGCAATACCATAAAACGCTTATTTTTTTTCCGGCTGTTGGATTCATAATCGGAATAGCCAGCTCAATCATTTTTTTTGCTCTTAATTTTATTTTTCCTTTAATACTTATTATTATAATTATTGCGGGATTTGAAATAGTAATATCCGGCGGCATTCATATGGATGGACTTGCAGATACTGCTGATGGTGTTTTTAGTGGTGAAAAAGACAGGGAAAAAATACATGCTATAATGAAAAAGGGCGATACTGGCGTATTCGGGGTCCTTGCCATTTTATTTTCAATTTCTTTTAAAGTTCTTCTTTATTATTTAATTGCTTCAGAACTTAAAATATCCGCTTTTTTGAAGTCGCCGGTAGAGTTTAATTTTTTCCACTACAATTTTGGCAGCTTCCTGGTATTGATTACAGTTATAATTTTTACTCCAGTATTTGGCAGGCTTGTTATGCTCTATCTTTTCTCAAAGTATGAGCCTGCAGTAAAAACCGGCAGCCTTGCAGCCTCATTTAAAAGCAGCCAGAACCGGCCTGATTTTATTATTGCAGCAGTTTTTACATCAGTGATTTTTTTAGCTGCAAGTATTATTGCAAAAATAAATTTTTATTTTCCTGTTGATTTTTTAAAAGGGCATCCAATAAAAAGTCCTGTATATCTTTTTTATGTTATACTGGCAACCCTTGCAGCAACAGGCGTTATTATAGTTTTATTTACAATCTTTTTTGCATCAGGTGCCGCAGGTTTTTTTTCAAGAAGGACCGGCGGTTTAAGCGGCGATGTGATTGGCGCTGTATGTGTATTGTCTGAAGTTTTCTTTTTGTTTATAAATTATTTTTTTATTATTTTTTTTAATATGCTTTTCAAATAGTTTTTGTAAAAGAAAGGGGATGGTTCCCTTTTTTAAAAAGTATTATAGATACTTAATACTGATAAATATTTGAAATAAAAATCTTGCAGGATAGAGTTTTAAAGAATAAATGGAAAAAAAACAATATTTGCCCAAAAGGAAAACATATAAATACATCATTATTCTGCTGTTTGTTCTTATTGCTGCAATTGTTGTATCAGCATCCCTTGGCTCTGCCGATCTTTCAATAAAAGAAACTTCAATTATAATTGCAAGCCATATTCCGGTAATTAAAAATCTTACCATCAACCAGACTATTGACCCGCTGAGTGAGAGGATAATTACGCAGATAAGGCTTCCCAGGATTTTTCTTGCTGTTTTTGCAGGAATTGCGCTTGCCTGCGCCGGTGTAATTTACCAGGGCATATTCCGCAACCCTCTTGCTGATCCGTATATTATAGGGGTTAGCGCCGGAGCCTCGCTTGGCGCAACCGTTGGGCTTCTATTTATTTCCGGCATGCGGCTTTTAAGTTTTTCTGCAGCAAATATTCTTGCATTTGCAGGCGCGCTGGGGGTTACTTTTTTTGTTTATAATATTTCCCGCATAAGAAACAGGATATCAGTTGTCACGCTTCTTCTTGCAGGTGTTGCAATAAGCGCGCTTATCAGCTCAATAAATTCTTTTATACTGATATTTAAAACACAGGATATGGCAAAAGTTATATTCTGGCTGATGGGCGGACTGACTTCAGCTTCATGGTGGCATCTGTATACAATTGTGCCTGTTGTCATATCTGTGTTTATTGTAAGCAGTTTTTTTATGAAAGATTTAAATCTTATATCACTCAGTGACCAGAGAGCATCACAGCTAGGGGTCCAGACTGAGAAAGTAAAAGTGATACTGCTTGTACTTGCATCCATAATTGCAGCTTCTGCAGTATCAGTAAGCGGAATTATAGGGTTTATCGGGCTTATAACACCCCACATAATGAGGCTGATTGTCGGGCCCGATCACAAGGTATTGTTGCCGGCTTCCGCAGTTGCAGGCGGTATAGTGCTGCTGTTTTCAGATACGCTTGCGCGCACAGTTCTTGAACCAAGGGAAATACCTGTGGGCATAATTACTTCAATAATAGGAGTGCCCTTTTTCATATACCTGCTTTTAAGATCAAAAAGAAAAGTGTTTTAAAAATGCCTGATGAGATTTTAAAAATTAGTAATCTTAGCTTTGCCTATAACGGGACAAAAGTTATCGACAATATAAATTTCTCTGCAGAAAGAGGAAGCTTTATCTCTGTGCTCGGGCCTAACGGCTCAGGCAAAAGCACTCTCATAAATCTTATAAGCAATGCCCTTAAGGGTTATGAGGGAAACATCAGTGTTTTCGGCAGGGATATAAAGAAAATGAATTCAAGAGATATTGCCAGGCTTATAGCTGTGGTTCCACAGTATTCAAACCCTGGTTTTGATTTTACTGTTGAGGAACTTGTTCTTATGGGACGGTTTCCCTATATCTCCCGTTTCGGTTCAGAAACAATCCAGGATTTTAATTTTTGTGCGAAAATCATGAAAAAAACCGGGGTTTTCAGTCTTGCAAAAAAAAAGTTCAATGAACTTTCCGGAGGGGAAAAGCAGAGGGTAATAATAGCGCAGGCGCTTGCCCAGGACAGCCCGCTTCTTCTCCTGGATGAACCCACCTCACACCTTGATATTAATTTCCAGATTGAACTTATGGATCTTTTTTACACTTTAAACCGTAAAGAAGATAAAACTATAATAGGAGTTTTTCATGATTTAAACCTTGCGGCTAATTACAGCAGCACTGCAATGCTTTTAAAACAGGGCTGCATTTACAGTGCCGGCAAGGTTGAAAAAATAATTACAAGAGACAGTATCCAGGAAGTGTTTCACAGTGATGTTTTTGTTGCTAAAAATCCTGTTACGCAAAAAGTTTATATCAGTCCTGCTTTCAGCATTATAAAGGAAAATGACTTACCTGTTCCGGAAGGCTCAGGCAATATACGGGTGCATGTAATAGGGGGCGGGGGCGCAGCTTCCCCGCTTCTTGACATGTTAACGCGAATGGGCTATAAAGTTACATGCGGTGTTATAAATAATTTTGACAGTGATCTTGATACAGCCAGCATGCTTGGCATAACATATGTAAGTGAAGCGCCTTTTTCACCCATAAGTTTTTACTCACAGAATAAAAATATGGAACTTATCAGGGCAAGTGATGCAGTAATACTTCCTCCGGTTGCATTCGGCAATGGTAATTTTTCCAATCTTGTTTCAGTAAAAGAAGCCCTTGAGCTGGGAAAGAAAGTCATCATTGTGAACGGCAGCGATATAACAAAAAGGGATTACACCGGCGGAAAAGCTGCAAAGATTTATGAAAAACTTCTCGATAAAGGTGCAATAGTTGTTGAAAGCATTTTTAGGGTGCCTGAAAAAATATAGGCCTGCGAGTTTTATTACAAATCCCATGGCAAAATTATCCTGGATTCCTGGAAACAGCTTCTCATTGTTTTAGGAAGGCCTTTCCTGGTTCCATCATTTCAGATTTTACACATGATATTTTGGTAATAAAAATTTATAATAATATATATGGAAAAAAATGGAAAAAAAACAGGCTGGCTGGCAAGCAAGAAACAGGTTGCGCTTTTTTCTCTAATAGTGACCATAATACTTGTTGCAGTAAAAGTATTAATGGCTTATCTTTCTAACAGCATTGGCGTTTTGTCTGAGGCTTTAAATAATGGCCTGGATCTTGTTACTGTGCTTATAGTTTTTCTAGCAGTAAGGATGTCCTCAAAACCAGCAGACTCAGATCATACATATGGACATGGTAAATATGAAAATCTTTCTGCCCTCATTGAAATAATCATAATATCAGTTTTATGTTTTTTTATAATTTATAAATCAGCACAGAGAATAATATTTAAGGATTTCGAATTAAATCTTAATAATTATGTTTTTATTGTCCTTATAGTATCAATTGCTGTAAATATAGTAAGAGTCTATTTTGTCGGCAGGGCTGCAAAAAAATTTGACTCTTATGCATTTAAAGCTGAATTCTTGAATTATTTCAGCGATATATTAAGTTCAATAATTGTAATTATTGGTTTGTTTGTCTCAGAAGCAGGTTTTTATCTGGCAGATCCAATTGCTTCTATAATAATTTCTTTAATGATACTTGTTTTTGGGGCAAGGATGGCTTTAAAAGTTGTGAGGAATTTCCTTGATTATATTCCCCGGGAGGTGACTGATAAAGTGCGGTGTGTCATAGAGAGCATACCTGAAGTAATGTCTACAGACAGGATCCTTATTCATGAAGTGGGCAACACTAAATTCATAAATCTTGCCATAAGTGTTGATGATAATATTTATCTCTCCCGCCTTGAAAACCTAAAAGAAAAAATAAAGGCAAAAATATTACAGGCCTATCCTGGTTCTGAAATAATGATCTCTGCAAAATCTGCTTTTTCCGAGTGTAATATTGATTGCAGGATAAAGGAGATCCTGCTGGGCTGGAATGATGTAAAGGATATACATAATCTAAGTATTTATAATGTATCAAATATGATTGATGTTTCAGCGCATATTGAGTTAAGCAAATCATTAAATTTAATTGAATCAGAAAAACTTACAACTGAAGCCGAAAAAAGAATAAAGCAGGAAATAAAAAACATAAGAAATGTATACATACATATTGAGGATAAAAAAAGCGATGAAAACTGGAATGATATAACAAAAGATTCAGAAGAATTAATAAAAGACATAGAGGCCCATATATCAGGTTATATAATTAAAGATTCCTATCACAATTTTACCATACTGGAGCGAAACGGGTATTATTATATTGCCCTGCACTGCAGGCTTGACAGGAATATGGAAATAGATTCGGCTCATTCAGTTATAACTGAGCTGGAAGACAGGATAAAAAGTATTTCCGCTAAAATCAAAGATGTGCTTGTGCATGTTGAGCCGGGATAGTTGAATTGATAGCAAAACATGGAGGTATTTTTATGGATTGTAAAAAAGAAGTAAATCTGGCCAGATGCAATTGCAGCTATGAGCCATGCTCAAGAAAGGGCATATGCTGTGATTGCATAGCTTATCACAAATCAAATGGTGAATTGCCGGCATGCTATTTTAATGATGCTGATGAAAGAACTTACAACAGGAGTATTGGATTTTTTATGAAAGCTAGCAGGCGGTAGGTCCTGTAGTTTTAATAATGAAATACCTTTTAGTCTTTTTAAATTATTTATGTTTTATTAAGAGTTATTCAATAAATCTATTATAAAAAAATCATTTATATTTTTATAAGTTATGCTTAATCTTAACAGAAGCAGCCTCAGATCAGGTATAGGCATCCTTTATTATATCTGGATTCAGGAAAACAATGATTTTCCGGTAATAATTTATCTTGGAAATAGCGCTAAGTCTTATAATGATTACCAGAAAACACTGATTATCAAATATTGCAATGTAATATTTTCCGATAAGAGTTCAATATTTATTGAAGAAAGAATAAATGATTATTTTGCTAAAAATAAAAATAGCTTAAATATGCCCTGCAGGTTTTTAACAGGCAGTGATTTTGAAAAAAATATATGGATAAAAACTGCAGATATATCTTATGGGCAGGTAGCTACTTATAAAGAAGTTGCTGAGTCTGCTGGCTGCCCTGCTGCATGGAGGGCTGCAGGCACTGCACTGGGTAATAATCCTTTAATGCTTATTATACCCTGCCACAGGGTAATTAAATCATCAGGTGAAATAGGGAAATATGGTGGAGGGGAAAAAGTCAAAGCATTTCTTCTTAT
>VGAZ01000008.1 GCA_016870615.1 Actinomycetota bacterium
GTCTTCATATTTATAATTGGTCCTGTAGTTTACAAATTCCAGGAAAGAAACTGTCCAAACTTCAAATAATCTTTTTCGCCCAGCCAGTGATTCATGTATTTTTTCTTTTAGTTCAATGCTTCCTGACCCGGAAATGATAAATTTATAAGGAAGCATCATGTCATAAATACCTTTAAGAAATAACCCTGCATTTTCTTTTCTCTGTATCTCATCAATAAATACAAACCCTCCCCTGCTGCCAAGTTCAAGCCTTATTTTATTTACCAGGCTTTGCTGGGATTTAAAAAATTCCCTGTCTGATTCGATATCCAGATTCAGGAAAACACTTTTTTCACCTTTTTTTAAAAGGTGGTCCTGGAGCAGAAACATAAGAGTTGTTTTCCCTGCCTGCCTGGGGCCCGTAATCAGGGTGAATTCTTTTTTTAGCAAATGCTCTTTTAAATCATTAAGTATTATTCTTTTAATCATGATTATATTTTAACCCGATATTTTATAAAGTCAAGTTGTAATATTATTGGAATAAATATAGGTAATTTTTATTGTAAATTATGCCTTTATGAGGAATATTTTCAACATGCCTATTCAATCTTTTACAGATAAAATACAGAAGATTTTTTTATTTCTGGAAATATCAGAAAACCTACTACACCGGGAGAAATACTCCAGGAAGAATTTTTAACAAGAATTAAATATCAGTCAAAACCCACGCTTGCAGTGCCAAAATACAGTACATACATTTGAATCATATATAACCAATTAGTCTCGAATGAACTATCAAACTTTTAGACTCTGTTGCAAATAATTCTTCCAGAACTATCGAATCCCCAAACCCACAGACTCATGCTTTAGGTCATCAATTTTCAAGAAACATTAAAAAGCCTGTTGATCAGGTCAATCTCTTCGAGCACGTTTTTCGTCCCGGCTTGATTTTTTTTTTCAGTATTATTGCAAATTGGTCAAATGGATTATATCAATAGTGTCAAATGAAATATTGCAAATCTGTCAAACTAACGCTATAATATAAGAAAAACATTATATCGCGGGGAATATGATATGGATTATTTGAAAAGAATAGCAGATGAACAATTACGGCTGAAAATGGAAGCTTTTGGTGCTGCTTTGATTATTGGCCCTAAAGGTTGCGGTAAGACAACGACGGCTAAACAGCAAGCAAAAAGCTATATTGAGTTTCAAGATGAAGACGAACGGGAAAACTATCTGCTTATTGCAAACACACATCCATCAGATTTGTTGAAAGGTTTGAAGCCGCGCCTGTTTGACGAATGGCAGGATGCTCCTAAAATATGGGGAGCAATTAGAAAGGATTTGGATGATTCCGGCGAAGTGGGCCAGTATATATTAACCGGTTCAAGTTCTGCAGCAGTGGATACTCCTCATACCGGCACACTCAGAATATCCCGAATGAAAATGTATCCGATGAGTCTTTATGAAAGCAAAGAGTCTAATGGGGAAGTATCGCTTCTGGAATTGTTCGATCACCAGGATTCATTTGAGACATGCAAATCGAATATGTCTTTTGATGATATAAAGTTTACAATATGTCGGGGTGGCTGGCCGGCTAGTCTTAGAGGAAAAGCGGATAAAGCTAAATTAGCGATAGCAAAAGATTTGTTAAGCCAGACATGTTCAGTGGATATATCGAAAATTGATAATGTGAAAAGAAATGCAACTTGGGCAAAAACGATTTTGAAGTCTTATGCCAGAAACTTGTGTACGCTTGCAGATGCGAAAACAATCCTAGCAGATGTTACGGCAACGTGTGATATGTCAAAACAAACATATTATGACTATATTAATGGATTTGAAAAGCTGCTGATTATTGATGACATTGAGGCATGGTGTCCGGCGATACGTTCCAAGACATCAATCAGGTCATCAAAGAAAAGAAATGTTGTTGATCCATCTATTGCTTCAGCAGCACTTGGGATTTCTCCCGAATATTTTTCGAGCGATTATAAAACATTAGGATTCTTGTTTGAAAGTCTGTGTATTCGAGATCTTAAGATTTATTCAGCTTCCGCCGGAGGAAGTGTTTCATATTATCATGACCGACTGGGACTGGAAGCGGATGCCGTCCTTCATCTGGAAGATGGCAGATATGCATTGATTGAGTTTAAATTAGGACAATCTGAAATTGATGATGGGGCAAGACATCTTTGCGAGATTGAAAGACTGGTTGCAGAACATAATAAAACGGTGAAACAAGTGCCGATAAGGATGCCGGATTTAAAACTAATAATTACAGGAACACAGTATGGATATCGCAGAGAGGATGGAGTAGTTGTCATTCCTATTGGTTGCTTGAAAGACTAATTAGGTGCGTTGATATCTTTCCGCATACAACAGCCAATCTTGGATATGTTCCCCAGTACGACCCTTGATTAAAAAAGGGCTTGGATCAATGAACTTGACAGCTATAAACTCATCTCAAAGCATTGTGAAACTGGGAAAGCTCTATGTTAAACTCCTCTACTCCCGACTTGACCAAATTAGTAACCACAAAAGATTACTTTAATCGCCATTTTGATAGTGTGAGAAATACCAGTTTGCTACTTCTCTTATCATCTTCTGGTAAGAAGTCTTCTGGAAGGATTAACTTCCTTTTCTAAAAATCTATGTAATCTGTATTTATATAATCATTTTAAGCAAAGTGGTTAATCTTTTATCTGTTTTAATTAAGACAATATCAAATGCAAATAGTATAATATCCCGGTAATATATTTATCCCGATATACAGGAGAATAGACTATGAAAAAACAAGTCAGTATCATGCCATGCCTGGATATGCTAAACGGCAGGGTCGTAAAAGGGGTTCATTTTGTTGACATTAAAGATGCGGGAGACCCGGTTGAATGCGCTAAAGCTTACTGCAGGGCAGGAGCTGATGAGCTTGCGCTGCTGGATATAACGGCTACAGTTGAAAACCGGCCGACAATGCTTGAAGTTGTTAAAAAAGTGGCCGAAGCCACAACGGTTCCATTTACAGTGGGCGGGGGTATTTCAGATATTGCATCAGCAGCATCAGTTCTTGGTGCCGGAGCCAGTAAGATATCTACAAGCAGCGCCGCTTTTAGAAAGCCTGGAATCATTAAAGACATGGTAAATGAATTTGGTCCCGAAAGAGTAACTATTGCAATTGATGTTGATGTCAATAAAGCAATGCCGTCAGGATATGAAGTTTATATTGACGGCGGGCGCACAGCCACAGGCACTGATGCTATTGAATGGGCAAAAAAGGTCGACAGTTATGGCGTGTCTGTCATTTTGCCGACAAGCAAGGCTGGAGACGGTGCCCGCAGCGGCTATGATATTGGAGTAATTACGGCTATGGCAAATGCCTGCACAGCTGACATTGTAGCCTCAGGAGGTGCCGGGAAATTGGAGCATTTCCTGGAAGCCATTGAGGCAGGAGCAACAGTTCTACTGGCGGCATCAGTGTTTCATTTTCACATAATTGATATAGGGCAATTAAAAAGCTACCTTAAAAGTAATGGTATAAACATCAAATAAAAATACCTGGCCTGTTTTTCTTCAATAAATTTAAATTTATTTTTGCGGTTTTTATTTTATCTTTAAAGATTTATTAAATACTTTTTTTTGCTCTTTAATGATTTCAGTTAATGACCTCAATGCTTTATTTACAGAGTCATGGTCGGGAAAGTACTCTGCAACATCTGGGTCAATAACCACAATGTTTGTACCTTCATCATATTTTTTTGCATATTTTCCCTTGATACCCTGACTGAAGTCATATTCTTCAAGCATGTCGGGATCTTCTTGAATTCTCTTCATATTGTTTCTTCTCATTTTTTGTTGCTTTTCTTGCACTTATTATTCTTATTTTATCATCTTTTTCTGTATGAACAACAACCAGCAGTTGGTTTTTACAGGAATTTCCAATCAAAATGAATCTGTCTTCTTCATCTGAATGAAGGGGATCAAAAATTGTTAAAGATAAAGTGTCTTTGAAAGATGTACTTGCCTCATCAAACGACACAGCGTGAATTTTAATATTCTTTTTTGCCTTACCTGGATCCCATTCAAATGAAAGCATATTATTTATTTTTACTAATAAAACTGTAAGTAAATATTTGGACTAATTTATACCGGGTTTAAAACTTTTTAAAAGTTAATTCTTTATAACTATATTAACAAGTTTATCGGGAACTGTTATTTTTTTAATTATTTCTTTGCCCTGGATAAACTGATTTATTCTCTCTGATGAAAGCGCTGCCTCTTCGAGTTCCTTGGCTGGTGAGCCGGCCTGCATTTGGGCCTTGTCCCTGACTTTACCATTAACCTGGAACACTACTGTTACAAGGTCGGCTTTTGCTATTTCCCCGTCATATCCCGGCCAGCCAGCCCTGTGTATGCTGGCATTAAACCCAAAATGTGAGTAAAGCTCTTCTGTTATAAATGGCGCTATAGGAGAAAGAAGCATAATTGCTTTTAGGGATACCTCGTATAAAAGCTCTGTGTTTTTACTGCTGCCTTTTGCTTCATCATTATATTTGTACATCAAGTTTACAAGTTCCATTATTGAGCTGATTGCAGTGTTGAAATTAAACCTTTCCAGTATATCATTTGTAGCCTTTTTTATGGTCTGGTGGAGTTTGCGGTAAAGCTCTTTTTCTGTGCCTGAAAGTTTTTTCGACTTAAAATCATTTTTAAGTTTTTCCTGTATTTTTTCAAAAACAGCAGGCAATCCTTCATCAGCACCCCCCAAGCTTTCTGCATTCAGCAGGCCTGAAGACTCTATAGTGTCGATATTGTCAGATATTATTTTCCAGAATCTTTTTAAAAACCTGTTTGAGCCCTCCGCCCCTGTATCGCTCCAGTCTACCATTGAATCTGCAGGGCCTATAAAAAGAATATAAAGCCTTAAAGTGTCGGCCCCGAATTTATTGTATATTTCTGAAGGATTTACAATATTACCCTTTGACTTTGACATTTTCTGTCCGCCAAGAGTGACAACTCCATGAGGATAATACTTTGAAAATGGCTCAACAAAATCTACAAGCTTTGCATCATATAGCACCTTTGTAAAAAAGCGCGCATATATAAGGTGCATTGTAGCATGCTCTATGCCTCCTATATACTGGTCCACAGGCATCCAGCACTTTACCTTGTCCAGGTCAAATGCGGCACTGTCGCAATCTGGACTGCAGTAGCGCAAAAAATACCAGGAAGAGCATACAAAAGTATCCATGGTATCAGTTTCACGTTTTGCAGGACCGCCGCAGGTCGGGCATTCCGTATTTACAAAATCATCGCTGTACGCAAGAGGCGAAAGGCCTGTTGGTTTAAAGTCAACATTATAGGGCAGAAGCACGGGAAGCTTTTCTTCAGATACAGCAACTGTTCCGCATTTTTGGCAGTAAACAACAGGTATTGGCGCCCCCCAGTATCTTTGCCTTGAAATAAGCCAGTCCTTGAGCTTAAAATTAATATCAGGGCTGCCTATTTTATTGGCCTCAAGATATGAAATAATTTCTTTTTTGCCTTTTTCTGAAGGAAGCGCGCTAAACTGCCCTGAATTTATCATTATCCCTTCGCCGGTGTAAGCATTCTCAAGTTTTCCATGACACTTGCCGTCAGGGGATATAACTTCCCTGATTTTAATACCATATTTTTTTGCAAACTCAAAATCACGGCTGTCGTGGGCAGGCACTGCCATTACTGCGCCTGTACCGTATTCAATAAGAACATAATTGGCGATCCAGACAGGCACCTTTTCGCCATTTAAAGGGTTAATTACATATCTTCCAGTAAAACAGCCGATTTTTTCAATTTCTGCTGAACCTCTTTCTATGTCGGTCTGCTTTGAAATTATGCCCCTTATTTCTTCGATATTCTTTTTATATTCAGGGTCTGTAACGATTTCATCTATTAAAGGATGCTCTGCGGCAAGAATGAAAAAAGTAACGCCGAAAAGTGTGTCGGGCCTTGTTGTAAAAACAGGTATCTCTTTTTTAGCCTCTTTCTCTGTACCGGCAAGTTTAAAGACAACCCTTGCGCCTTCACTTCTGCCTATCCAGTTTTTCTGTATGGTTAGAACTCTTTCAGGCCAGCCTTTTTCTATAATGGACATATCATCAATGAGCCTCTGGGCATAATCCGTTATTTTAAAGAACCACTGGGAGAGGACTCTTTTCCTGACCTGGCTGTCGCATCTTTCGCACTGGCCCCCTATGACCTGTTCATTTGCCAGCACTGTCTGGCAGGAATCACACCAGTTAACAGGGGCTTCCTTTTTCTCAGCCAGGCCCATTCTGTAAAACAGCAAAAACAGCCATTGGGTCCACCTGTAGTAATCAGGCTCTGATGTTATAATCTCGTTTTCAAAATCATAGGTTATTGCCATCCTCTGCAGCGCCTGTCGCATCTTTTCAATATTTGCCATTGTGCTTTCTTTGGGGTGGATGCCGCTTTTAATTGCAGCATTTTCTGCAGGAAGCCCGAAAGCATCATAACCAATTGGGTGCAGTACATTGTATCCCATTCTTGAATAAACCCTTGCAATAACATCCCCAATTGTATAGTTGCGGGCATGGCCCATGTGGGGCTCTCCTGAAGGGTAGGGAAACATTTCAAGAGCGTAATATTTCTTAGTTTTTCTGGAATCTTTTAGAGAATATATTCTATCGTTTTTCCAGGCATCAAGCCATTTCTGCTCAATTTCCTGGGGATTATAATTCCTGCTGCCTGTCAATTTACCTTTCCTGCCAGCCGGACTCATTATTCAAATCCTGGTTGCCGGCTAATTCATGTTTATAATAGTAGAATGTATTTATAAAAAATATAAATTACACAGAATCTTCCTGATTTGGGTGTTTGCCTGCAGAAGCTTTACCTGGCTTTTTATCAATGGCTTTTTCCTCTTTTTTGGCAGCCCTTGGAAGCAATACCTTTGCATCCCTCCAAAGCCTTTCAAGGTCATAGTACTGCATGTACTCATCGGTAAAAATATGCACTACAAATTCATCATAATCCATGAGAATCCAGTTGCCTTCATTTTTACCATTAATGTTTAAAGCATAAAGCCCATATTTTTTAAGGCTCTGCCCTATCTCTTCTGCAATACTTGAAGCAAGCCTTGTATTTGATACAGATATAAGTATAAAATAATCAGTGATTACAAGCCTTGGGCCGACTTCTATTATTTTAATGTAGCCGGCTTTTTTATCTTCAGCAATCTTTGCCACAAATTTTACGGTTTCGGCAAGATTTTTAAATCCCTTTTTTAACTGTGAAGTTTTGCCTGTTATCACTGATGTTTCTTCAGTCTTTTTTCCCTGTTTTTTTGTTTTACCTTCTATTTTGTATAATCACTCCCAACTATGACTGTAATATCAACATTGTCCGGATTATCTGTGGATTTTGAAATTTCCCCCACATCAAGAACATCCCGTATCCTGTCTGCAATATCTTCAATGCCGGATTTGTCTTTATGAATTATAATTTTTGTTGTGCTGTAATTTTGATTATCAGCATTCTTTACTTCTTTTAC
The DNA here is from genome assembly GCA_016870615.1 of Actinomycetota bacterium. GTDB lineage: Bacteria > Actinomycetota > Humimicrobiia > Humimicrobiales > Humimicrobiaceae > VGAZ01. The sequence continues at coordinate 7,532 of VGAZ01000008.1, forward strand.
CTCTATTACCTTGCCGCCGCTATTTAGCTTATCCTCCAGTATCTTTTTTACAGTCAAGGCAAGGCCCGTTGTACCCTCGCCATTTAATATGCTTAAAACATAGGTTTGAGGCTGGGCAGCAGATTCCTCTGTTGTCTCCGTACTGCCGGTTTCAACAGTTTGGCCTCCTGCTATATTTTCAATATTGGCTTTTACAGCATTATAATCAAAGTCTTTGCCCACAATAACGACAATATCACTTGCCTGGTCAGCATTTATGTCCGATGCTGAAGCCATAAGGACTTCTGTTAGATGGCTTGACGCCCTGGTGTTTGCATCATTCTCAGATTTTATAATTATCATTGTCCTGCTGAAATTATAGTTTTCGGCATCACCTGGTGCCTGCATTTCATACCTTGGCTTCCCGTCAGAGAACTTAAGCCCCTTAAGCAATTCCGATACCTGCCCTGCAATACCCTTTGTGCCGACTCCGTTTAAAACAGTAACGCTTACGGTTTGCCCTGTTTCATATACAGGTTCTTCTTCTATAACTGCACCTTCAAGGCCAAAAATACTACTGACTTTTGATATATCCGGAACTATTACAATATTTCCCGCTTCATCAAGGGGAACAACCCTTCCGTCAAGGGTGTATATCTTATTTTTTTCACTTTTTAACTGTGAAATTGTTGCTATAATCTCTGCAAGTTCTTCAAGGCTCAAGTCAGTTTCAATATAATCTTTTATCTTAGATAAATTGCCTGCAAGATCGCCTTCCCTGCTGCCTGCTATTTTTTTCATTATGCTGTCTGTAAGTATTTTCTGGAAACCTGTGGCGCTGGGTGAAACATCCGGGTTTTCGCCGCTGTAATAGCTTAAAAAATTATAGGCAGTTTCACCATTTATTATATTTTCCCCTTCTTTAAGCAATGTCTTTGAACCATCCGGGTTTGTAATCTCTATCTCGCTGCTAAGCTCAAGCTTTATGCTCTCAAGTTTATTCACAATGCTTATAACATCCATAAGAAGGTACTTTTCCGCGTTTACGCCAAGATTGTTTTTTACCGCCAGCTTCATAAGATCCATCCCGCCAAATCCTGCAGCTTTTTTTATAGTATCCTGGCCGAAACCTGGTATTTCAAATAAAGCATTTACAGGCATACACAGGGAAACAAGCCTGGAGTCAGAGACAGTGTATTTGGATAATATAAGGGATTTTATCTGAGGCTCAACCAGGTTGCTGTCAGCTCCTGCTATTATAATGCTTAAATCCCTTCCAAGCTTAATGGAAGAAGGTATTTCTATAGAAGTTTCAGCCTGGCTTGTCTGGCTGCCAGAAGTGTCTGGAAAATATTTATTCTTAATATATCTGTAGCCAAAAACAATACCTGTAGACAAAAGGACCAGAAGAACCATTACCGTAATTGATGTAAATATAAATCTTCTTTTTCTTCTTTTTTCCCTTATTTTTGTGCTTCTTGCTCCATCATCATCCCATTCATCTCCGTATTCATTACTGAATTCAAAATCCCTGTCAGTGAAAAAATCATTTTCAGCCTGATTTCTGCTTTCTTCTTCAGGAATGGAGCTCTGTTCTTCAGGAAATCTTTTTGCGTGCCTGCCTGTATTAATTATTTCACCATTATCTTCATCTTCATAATCATTACTTTTATTTTCGTCAAAAGAATACTTTTTAAAAATATCCTCTTCATAATTTTCTTCATTATTATGCTTTGACCTGTCATCAGGTGACATTTTTATAACCTCCACAGATATAATTCCAAATCCTGCTGGTGTCCGGGTGTAATGTGCAGTTTTTGCTAATTACATATATTATATTACTTTTATAAACTTCCAGTAAACATAAATCGGGATTGTTTATTGATAATTGTCTTAAATATTCAATATTTTTATAATTTCTCCCTGCTTCAAGCTTATCTGAAATATATAGAATACGATCCAGTCCGCTCATATCACAGGAACCGGTAGTATGCCTGCTTATTGCATTATATATTTCTTTGTCATTTATTCCAAAATCTCTTTTTATAAGATATGGGGCAGCATAAGCATGAAGACACGGATAACAGGTCTTTTCGAAATCTGTCAGCCCTTTTACATTGCGGGATACTATATCCTGCAAATCCTGCCTTTCCAGTATTTTCCCGTAATCATGCAGAAGCGCTGAAATGCATGCTTTATTTACCAAATCTTCATTTATATCCGCGTCCGGATAATGCTTAAGCGCAAGCATTACTGCAAAATCCATAGTCTTTATTGAATGCCTGTAAAGGCTTTCCGGCATTTTCTGTTTAATTACTGTTTTAATATCTTTAAGTTCTTTAAGCTGCCTGCTGTTTAAAAGTTTTTTTATTTTATTTGTATAAACCATGTTTGAGCAAATAATTGGATACACTCTCAGGCAAAAGGTATTTTATGGACCTATTGCTTTTAATCCTGTTTCTTATATCAGTAGATGAAATTGCAAGCGCAGGTATTTCCATCAGGTAAATCTGTGCCTTGAAACTGTTTGTACTGAAACTGTCGAGCTTGCTTTTTAATTCCTCTATTTTTTTTATGTCATATCCAGGCCTGGTTGCAGCAATAAAACTGCAGTACTGCATAATCTCACGGGGTTCTTTCCATGATAATATTTCAAGTATCGCATCAGCGCCTGTTATAAAATAAAGGCCGGCTCTATCACTGAATATATTCTTAAGCTCTTTTAATGTATCTATTGTATAGGATGTTTTTTCCCTGTCTATTTCAATCCTTGATACAAAAAAATCAGGGTTTGAAGCAGTTGCAATTACTGTCATTAGATACCTGTCCTCGGGCCCGGCCAGAATGCCTGATGTTTTATGGGGAGGATTGCCTGTTGGGATAAATATAACCTTATCAAGGCAAAACTGTTTCAATGCTTCTTCTGCAGTTACAAGATGGCCGAAATGTATGGGATTGAAAGTTCCGCCCATAATACCAACTTTGATATGCTTTTTTGCGCACAGCTTTATAATTTTTTCTTCAGGAAACATAAGATTACTTCCTGACCTGTCCATTGCCAAAAACTATAAATTTATTTGTTGTTAACTGTTCAAGGCTCATGGGCCCCCTCCAGTGAAGCTTCTGGGTGCTGATGCCTATTTCAGCCCCAAGGCCGAATTCCCCTCCGTCGGTAAATCTTGTGGAGGCATTGACAAAGACTGTTGAGCTGTCACAGCTTTGTGTAAAGTATAGAGAGTTTTTATAGTCTGAAGTTATTATTGACTCAGTATGATGGGAACTGTACTTATTTATATGCTCAACCGCCTCTTGGATATTTTTTACGATTTTTACAGCTATTACAAGATCAAGGTATTCCTCATACCAGTCATCATTTTTCGCAGCAACCGCTTCCGGGTATATTTGCCTGGCAATGGCGCAGCCCTTTATCACAACATTGTGCTTTTTAAGGCTGACAAGCACTTCCGGAAGTATTTTTTCTGCAATGTCCTTGTGCACAAGCAGTTTTTCAACAGCATTGCATACGCTTGGCCTCTGTGTCTTTGAGTTAATGACTATGTCTTTAATATTTTGGGTATCAATTCCGTCAAGCTTATTATCAATATAAATGTGGCAGTTTCCAATTCCTGTCTCTATAACCGGGACTTTTGAATTGAGTACAACACTGTTTATAAGCTGGCTTCCGCCCCTCGGTATAAGGACATCCACATAATCCCTTAACTGCATGAGCGCATCCGCATCTTCCCTTTCTGCGGTTGGAATTATCTGTATAATGTCAGGGGGCAATCCACTGTCTTTGACAGCCTGCCTCATTATATCTGCCAGTACCTTATTGGTGCAAAGCGCATGCGAGCTGCCCCGCAGTATTACAGAGCTGCCGGCTTTTAGACAAAGAACTGCAGCATCAACTGTAACATTTGGGCGTGCTTCATAAATAATCCCTATAACGCCAAGTGGAGATCTTATGTTTTTAAGCATAAGGCCATTGGGAAGATTGTAGCCAAATATTACACTGCCTACAGGATCTTTCATCTCCTTTACCTGGTCTATGCTTGAAGAGATTTTTTTAATCCTGCCCTCATCAAGAAGCAGCCTGTCAAGAAGGGTTCCTGATATGCCTGACTCCCTGCTTCTTTTAATATCATCCTTGTTTGCAGATATTATTTTATCTGTAAACCTGATAAGATTTTGGCCTATTGCCGCAAGGGCAGCATCTTTAACCATTGTGCCTGCGGATGCTATAAAAGGTGCGGCTGCTTTTGCATTTTTTGCTATTTTTAATACTGTATCCATTTTTGCTCCGCATAAATTTTAATATTACCGGTATAATTTATCATTCATAATTATTTTCATCAAATACTACAAGGCTGTCACGGTGTATTATTTCAAAACATAAGCTGCTGCCATGTTGCTCCAGTATTTTGTTTTCTTTTTTTCCCATGACTTTTACGACATCCCTGTCTGAAAAATTACTGATGCCTTTTGCAATAAGCATTCCGTCAGTTGAATAAACATTTAAGGTGTCTCCCTTGTTAAAACTTCCCTGAACTTCAACAACCCCCACAGGGAGTATGCTTTTTCCTCCGCTTATAACAGCATTGACTGCCCCGCTGTCAATAATTATGCTGCCTTTTGAGACAATGCCAAAAGCAATCCACCTTTTAAGGCTTTTTACCTTCCTGCCGGGAGCAGGCGCAAAGAAAGTGCCGATTTTCTCGAAATTAATTATTTTTGAAATAACATCCTCTGTTGAGCTGTCTGCAATTACAGATGGTATCTGCAGAAATGAGCATATCTTTGCAGCCTTTATCTTCGAAAGCATGCCGCCAAGGCTGTACTCTGAGCCTTTCCCTCCGGCAAGCTGTTCAATAGCAGGCGTTATTTTTTCAACAAAGGATATGAGCCTTGCCCCATCAGGAGATTTTAAATCAGCAGGATTTCTGTCGTAAAGCCCACCTGTGTCTGTAAGCATAATAAGCAAGTCAGCCTGGGTGAGGCTGCTTACAAGGGCTGCAAGCCGGTCATTGTCGCCAAATTTAATCTCTTCAACAGCAACACTGTCATTTTCATTTATAACAGGTATCACTTTTAATTTAAGAAGGTTTTCAATAGTATTTTTTATATTAAGATATTGAATACGCCTCGTCATGTCCTCACGCGTCAGCAGTATCTGGCCGATTTTTTTGCCCAGGCTGCAAAAAAGACTGCTGTATTTACCCATTAGCTCCACCTGGCCAACTGCTGCTGCAGCCTGCAGTTTTGAAATATCTTTTGGTCTTGAAGAAATCCCTAAAAACTGCAGCCCTGCTGCAATGGCGCCGCTGGTAACAATTATTATCTCAACGCCAGTATCTGCGGACTTTGCAACTTCAGCTGCAAATTTGCCCATTTTTTTAATATCCGGATTACCATTGCCGGAGGTGAGGCTGCTTGTGCCGATTTTTACAACAGCCCTTTTTATTTTTTTAAGATATTTTTTTCTTTCCAATTTAAATTCTATATTTTTCAGCCTGTTGTTATTCTTCAAGTTCAAATACAAGATCGCCGATAATTACAGTGCTTCCCTCATTTATTCCCATTTTTTTAAGTCTATCACCAATCCTTAACTTTTTTAATTTATATTTTAAATAATTAAGGGCCTCCTCGTTCTGCAGGTCCATCATGGATATCATTCTTTCCAGCTTTTTATTCTTTACTGTATACTCCTGGCCGTCTCTTATTATGCTGAAACTATCATTTTCAAGCCCGCTCCTGCCGCTGTTTTGAAGTGTATAAAGCTTAAAACCCTCCCGGAGTTTTTCTTTTGCTTTTTTATCTTGCGCTTCTTTTTCTGCAGCTTTTTTTATTTTTTTATAAAGTGAGGAAATAAAACCATTTATACCTTCACCAGTTGCAGCAGAAACTGCCATTACCGGCTTTTTTGTTTTTAAGGTAAACTTTTTTATAATAGCCTTAAGTTCTTCTTTTGAGTAAACAAGGTCTGATTTGTTAAGAAGCACAAGGTAATCCCGTTTATACAATACATTGCTGTAAAGCTTCAATTCATTTCTCAAAGTCTGAAAAGTTTCTTCAAGGGTTTGTGTTGTTGAATCTAAAAGAACTGAAAGATCAAGAACTATTACAATGATTTTTGAGCGCAAAACATGGCGCAGGAACCTGTCGCCAAGGCCGGTGCCTTTGTGCGCGCCTTCTATTATACCCGGAATATCGGCGACAACAAATGTATCGTCCTCAAATTCAACAACTCCAAGATTTGGAACAAGAGTTGTAAACGGATAGGAGGCAATTTTCGGTCTGGCAGCAGAAATCCTGGATATTAATGTGGATTTTCCGGCATTGGGAAATCCGACAAGCGCAGCATCTGCAAGAAGCCTCAGCTCAAGTGTTATCCACTTCTCTTCAACTTTCTCGCCAAATTCTGCAAAACCCGGAAACCTGCGCTGCTGGGAAACAAAGCTTGCATTGCCTTTGCCGCCAATTCCGCCTGTAGCAGCAAGATACTGCTTTGCTTCAAAATCAAGGTCAGCAACTATAATGCCATTATCTTTTATTACTGTGCCTACAGGAACTTTAATTATACAGTCTGCCCCGTTTCTGCCGCTGCGGTTATTTGGCATGCCGGAATGGCCTTTTTCTGCCTTATGATGCACTTTTTTCTTGAATGCCAGCAGTGTTGCAATGCTTGTTGATGCTTCTATTATTACATTTCCACCTTTTCCCCCGCTGCCTCCGCTGGCTATTTTTTTATAGCTTCCTTTTAAAAAGAAAAAGCTTACAGCGCCGTTTCCGCCGTCTCCGCCCTTTACATTTATTTTTGCCTCATCAAGAAACATTTTTTTTAGGATGGTTTTAAGGATGATGAAGGTTTCAGTGGTTTAAGAGCAATTTTATGCTTTTCCAAGCATGCTAATTTATGATTAAATACCATGCAAACCAATAATCAACACAGCCTGGCATGTAAATTATCCGGCAATTTAACAGTATAGATGCTTAAGCCAGCTTTAATAATATATTTGCAGCCAGCGATAGGAGAAAAACCTTACTTATTATCCGTTGAAGCTTTTTACCGGGAAATAACATTGACAAGCTTGCCCCTGGTGCTATTTGAAACAAATTCCACAATACCGTCTGCTTTTGCAAAAAGAGTATGGTCCCTGCCAAGTCCAACATTTTGGCCCGGCCTGTATTTTGTTCCTCTCTGCCTTATAATTATATTGCCTGCAGTCACTTCCTGCCCGCCATATATTTTCACACCCAGATACTGGGGATTGCTGTCCCTGCCGTTACGCGAACTTCCGACACCCTTTTTACTTGACATTGTTTAAACCTCCGATACAGCAATAAAGCTGCAATTAAAATCATTTATATATAATTAATACCCAAATTCAGTATACTTATTTATTAGAGCAGCCCTTAATTAAAGATATTTATTTTACAGTAATCTTGTCTGCATGAATAAGGGTAAGCAGCGGCCTGCTGCCGACTTTTCTTCTGTATCTTTTTTTGGCTTTCTGTTTAAAAGCAATAACTTTATCTCCCTTGAAATGCTTCTTTATTGTAGCCTCAACAGCAACTCCAGTAATGAGCGGCTTTCCAACCTGCACCTTGCTGCCGTCACTGAAAAGATTTACTTCTGAAAGTGTAACTTTTTGGCCTTCTTTACCTTCAATTTTTTCAATTACTATATTTTTATCTTCTTCTATTTTATACTGTTTTCCGCCACTTGTAATTACCGCGTAAATTTCGGGCCTCCTTGATAAATTTAAACTAAAAAATGGTTAATGCTAAAACTCTAACCAGAGAATTATATCTTAAAAATTGCAAATCCGTAATTTATCACAATATAAATTAAAATGCAATATTTTTTATCATTCCCTTATTTCTGCAACAGCGCTTGTTTTTGCAATTGAGACAATCTCAACCCTTATCCTTGTGCCGATAAATTTTCTTCCGTTTATAATCTGTATCACATTGCCTTCAATTCTTGAAAGTGCATCATTTTTATTATGCGCATACGCCTCTTCCACATATATATCCAGCATATCGCCAGCTTTAAACGGTTTTGATACTTCTGTTATATCTGCAACGCTGCCTTCCGCATCCAGTATGAATGTATCCAGGCCAATGCTTTCATCACCTTTTATTGCTATATATTTTTTTGTCTGAACTTCTAGATTCTTAAGATTTTTGCCGTTTTTGCCTATTATAAGCGATGCAATTGCAGGATTGACCTTTATAAGAAAAGCTTTTGAGCTGCTTTCCTTTGCAAGCTTTCGTATTTTACGCTCATGCTCAAGCCTTATTGTTTCCTCGGATTTTATAAATCCGTTGCCGCTGCAGCAGGGGCAGATTTTACACATGGTTCCCAGTATTCCGTCTGAGACATTTTTCCTTGTCATTTCAAGTAGGCCCAGCTTTGAAAATGCAAGCACTTCAGTTTTTGTCTTATCTTTGTCAAGAAGCTGCCGAAATCTTGAAAATACCCTCTGCCTGTCTTCTTCACTGCTCATATCTATGAAATCTATTACTATTATGCCTCCAATATCCCTGAGCCTTAACTGGCTTGTTATAACTTCTGCAGCTTCAAGATTGGTTTTAAGTATTGTCTGGGACGAACTTTTCCCGCTTGTAAACTTGCCGGTATTTACATCAATAGAGGTCAGCGCCTCGCCATGGTCAATTACTATAAATCCGCCTGATTTGAGCCATACTTTTCTTTCAAGAGCGCTGTCTATTACAGTGTTTACATTGAATTCTTCAAAAAGCTCATTATCGCCGTGATGCAGTATTATATTATTATAATTGACTCCTATGCTTTTTAGGTATCTTGCTATTTCTTTTTTCGTATTTTTCTTATCAACATATATTGTATCAAAATCTTCCGAGAAAATATCCCTCATCAGCCTTATAACTATGGAATACTCCTGGTGTATGAGCATTGGTTGCCTTAAAACAGCGGATTTTTTTCTTATATAGCTCCATGCTTTAAGAAGCTGCTTTAATTCCTTTTTTAATTTTGCCTTTGAAACATCTTTTGCTGCAGTTCTTGCAATAAGCCCGCAATCCCTGGGCTTTATTTCTTCAATTGCATTTTTTAAATCTTCCCGGCTTTTTACTTCAATTTTTCTTGAAACACCCACTCCTTCATTAAAAGGCGCAAGCACAAGATATCTTCCGGGAAGTGATATAAAAGTTGTAAGCCTTGCCCCTTTGCCTTTCATAGGGTCTTTTGTCACCTGGACAAGGATAGTCTGGTCAGGTTTTAGGATATGCTGTATTTTTCTTGTTATTTCTTTTTTTTCCTCAAGTTCTATATCGTATGTTACTTCATTTATATACAGGAAAGCATTCTTTTCCTCTCCTATATCCACAAAAGCGGCATCAAGGCTTGAAAGTACATTTTCTATCCTCCCAAGATAAATATTGCCGACAAGCGACTTATTCTTTTTCCTGTCAAAGTAGAGCTGTATAACCTGTTTTGATTCCAGGATAGCAACCCGTGTTTCATTCTTGTCAGAACTGACAAGCATTTCTGTTCCCAATGTAATACCTCGCAATACATAAAAATTTATTTAAACTTAATTTAATATTCTTTTAATATCTAAACTACTTCTTCAAACGGGTCCGCCAGCCTTGCGCCCTTTATTATAAAGACAGCTGTTTTGGAGCTGTCTTTTATATGCAGGCCATTGGATTGCCCAAACTGCTTCAATGCTTTATTAAAATCATTGAATTTAAAAATCCTGTTTGAATTATTATTGAAAATTTTAGCATAACCGTAAATTTTAAGCAGGAAAATCTTTTTTTGCTGCGCCTGTGTAAAAAAACTGTATATGGATGAAGAATCATATGCATCAATAAAACTTTTTATTTTATCCAGGCTCATATTATCTGCCGCTTCAATTATAAACTCATATAAAACAACATCTATTACAGACATCAGGCTTTTTAATTTATTGCAGGTGCATGCAGCATCCAGCACAATTATATTTTCAGGAAGGCATGAGTTTATTACCTTCATAAAATACCCTGTATCCAGGCACACATCAACTTCCACATCAGCATACTCTGCAAGGCTTTGCACCCCAAGCGGAATCGGGTTGCTTAAAGTAATCCTGGGTTTTGGATTAAAGCCCCTGCTAAGCGCCGCTTTTATACCGGCCCTTGCAATACTTCTTGATAAAATCCTTAACATATCAAGATGCGAGAGATATTTGGCTTCATTTTTTTTACAGTATTTAAATCTTATTATCATTTAATCTTATGCCTGCAGCAGCTTTATTAAATTCTTTTATAAAATAGTCTTTCTTAATGCCAATGTCAATTACGTCCCACGGAAGCACTTCATCTAAACCATACTGCCTTGTAGTGTAAAAGCCGGGATCTGCCCCGGCGATTGAAAAACTTTGAACCCACAGCCCATAATCAAAATAATCTGTCCAGTTGTCAAATCTAGCGCCTTTTTTCCATGCCGCCTCAATTACATCAGGCAGCCTTGAATCCCCCCTTGAAAAAGCGCATTCAATGCTGCTTTTTTCAGGGCTGTTCCAGTGAAGCCTTACAAACCTGCTGCTAATGCTTTGCTGCAAAGCTCTTATTTTTTCTTCAAGTTTAAATATATTTTCCTGCGCGCACCACTGAAAAGGAGTGAATGGTTTGGGGCAAAAGGCATTTATGCTGACACTTATCTGCAATCTTGAAAAACTTCTCTTATCAAGGCATTGCTTTGCTATATATATTATTTCATTTGTCGTTTCTGCAATGGCTTTAATGTCATCGTCTGTTTCAAATGGAAGCCCTAACATAAAGTAGAGTTTTACTTTCGTCCAGCCTTTTAAAAAAGCAGCCCTGATGCTTTCCCTCAATTCATCAGCGCTTATATCTTTTTTTATTATATCCCTCAGGCGCTGGCTGCCGGCTTCAGGGGCAAAAGTAAGCCCGGTTTTTCTTCCGCTCTGTATTATTTCCGCTATCTCAAGACTGAAGCTGTCAAGCCTAAGCGATGGAAGCGATACTGATATCTTTTCAAAAAGACCTGATTCAGTTACCTTCTCAATTAATTTCTTGAGTTCCTTATAGTCCGATGAGGAAAGTGATGTAAATGATATTTCATCATAACCTGTCTTAAGCAGGCCCTCAATACTTTTTTCTATTAGATTTTTTACTTTTTTCTGCCTCAGTGGCCTGTATGTAAAGCCTGCCTGGCAAAACCTGCATCCCCTGCCGCACCCTCTCATAATTTCGATATTTAATCTGTCATGGACTGTTTGTATATTTGGAACAACAGGATCTGAAAGAGTATCAAAGCTGTCAATGTCTTTTAAAACAGCTTTTCTTATTTTCTTGACACCTGTAATGCCACTGGAGCCGCCAGTATGAATTATTTTTTTTATTGTATTGTCACTGTTGTAAACAAGACTGTAAAAGGATGGAACAAAAACCCCCTCTATTGAGCTTAAACCAAACAGCATTTCTTTTTTCACTTGCTGCAGGTTTGCGGGAGATTTAAGATAATTGCTGCTGTTATTTAAATATTTTTCTTTATAATTGCTTATGATTCCAAGAATTTGGCTTATTACATGTTCCCCATCGCCAATTACCATAAAATCCATAAAAGCCGATAGCGGCCACGGGTTTACTGCAGATGAGCCGCCGCAGCATACGAGCGGAAACAGGGCCTTTCTTTCTAAAGATCTTATTGAAAGCCCGGAAAGGTCAATGGCATTTAATATATTGGTATACAGCATCTCATGGGCGGCATTAAAACCTATTAAATCAAAACAGTCAAGAAATATCCTGTTTTCAAGCGAGAAGAGTTTTGTCTTGCTTTTTCTGAGCCTGTCTTCGAAATCAGGCCATGGGCTAAAAGCCCGCTCGGCATTAAAAAGCGGGTTGCTGTTTATAATTTTATAAAGTATCTGCAGGCCGAGATTTGACATACCCACTTCATAAACATCAGGAAAAACAAGCGCTGTATTAACTGTTGCAGGATTTTTAAGAAGATAATCAGGGTTTTTGCTTTTAATGCCAAATTCATTGCCAATATATCTTCCCGGTTTTTCAATATTTTCAAGCAGGGCGCCAATTTCTGCCGGATCCAGCATTTTTAGTAGTGATTTCATGGCTTAATCAAATTCATCATATGCTATTTCGTAATCTTTCCTTAATTCCCTTTTTAAATAAACATTTTCAACAAAAGCAATTCCAATAAATACGGCAACCAGGTTTGACCCCCCATAACTTAAAAACGGGAGAGGTATGCCTATTACAGGCATTATGCCTATAGTCATGCCAATGTTTATAACTGACTGGGATAGTATAATGAAACCTATACCGGAAGCTATAAGCGTTCCGAGGCTGTTTCTTGCATTTGCAGCAATGTAGAAACACCTACATATTACCAGGGCAATAATAATGACAACAGCGACTGCGCCAAAGAAACCAATTTCCTCGCCAATCACAGAAAAGATAAAATCGGTGTGATGTTCAGGAACATAATTAAGGTTTGTCTGCCTGCCCAAAAACAGGCCCTTACCCGATATGCCCCCTGAGCCTATTGCAAGCTTTGACTGGAAAAGATTATACCCTATGCCCTGTTTTTCTATATCCGGTTTAATAAAAACAAGAATCCTGTCCATCTGGTACTGTTTTATAAGGCCTGTTTGAATTGCAGCAAAAAATCCGCCAACAGTTACAGCAAGAATGCCAAAAAAATAAAAGAGGTTTGCCCCGGATAAAAAAAGCATTCCAATAAAGGTAAGGAAAAAAATAAGGGCAGTACCGTAATCAGGTTCAAGCATAACAAGAATAATGCAAAGGGCAGCAACCAGCAGGGAAAGGGCAACTTTCTTAAAACTCACCGTGTTTGTTTTCTCGCGGGGCCATTTTGAAAGTATGGCTGCATTTACAAAAACCATTAAAACTTTAGCAAATTCTGAAGGCTGTATTGAAGTAAATCCCAGATCAAGCCAGCTTTTTGATCCGTGAACCTCATAACCAAAAAGAAGGACAACTGTAATTAAGGCTATTATAAGAATCAGTAGGGCCCACCAGAGCTTCGCAACCAACCTGTAATTAATAAATTGTACCAGGATAAAAACAACAACACCCGCAATCAGGGCATAGCCCTGTTTTTTTAAATAAAACATGGGATCAGTAACATTATTCGGCATACTGTATTTCGTGGCGCTGTAAATTATAAGAAGGCCAAAAAGCGAAAGAAGAATTACAAGCGCAGGAAGAATAAAGTCAAATCTTGTCCTCTTGTTTCTCCTGTCATCAAGCGACATTTGCTGCAGGCTGTCCCGGCTGCCAAAAATATTATTTTTATGCCCGTAAGATTTATTTTCAGCGGGCCTGCTGACGCTGCCCGGGCTGTAATAGTTTCCGCTTTTATAATCTTTTATTTTATAATCGTCCATTGTTTAAAAACATGGGGACAGTCCCCTTTTATATTCCGTAAAGATAATTAAGTATTTTCCTTGCTACAGGCGCTGCAGAGCTTGAGCCGCCGCCTGCCTCTTCAAGCATTACAACAATTATATACTCGGGATTTTCAACTGGCGCATAGCACACAAACCATGCCGAATCCTGTTTACCCCAAACTTCAGCAGTTCCTGTTTTGCCTGCAATTGGAATTTCCTTCAACGGAAACCCTGCAAACCTTCCTGCTGCAGTTCCGCTGTTGACAACCTGCACAAGACCTTCTTCAATAACATCAATATAATCTGCCTCAAGATAAAGATCTTCGGGTTCTTTATCGCTTAAGTTAATAATTGTTTCACCGCCAGGGCTTTTAATTTCCATAGCTACATGCGGGGTGTATTTAAGCCCCCTGTTTATAAGTATTGAATAAGACAATGCCGTCTGCAGGGGGGTAACAAGTATATCTCCCTGACCTATTGCCATATTGACAGTATCACCTGGAAACCATATTGTTTTTGCTGTTTGGCCTTTAAAATACTCTTTTTTCCAGTCCTTGTCAGGTATAACACCGCTGCCTTCTGCAGAAATATCAATGCCGGTTAAAGCTCCATATCCAAATATGCGGCAATATTTCTGCAAAAGCTCATCTTTATTATTATTTTTTAAAAATAGCTCATAGCTGAGCTGGTAAAAAAATATATCACATGAATTTTTAATGGCCCCGAATATATTCAACGGGCCATGCCCGCTTTTTGCCCAGCATTCTTTGGGGAAATCATGTCCCATGCCGTACCATGTTCCTGCACATGATATATATCTTGAAGTATTTATAATTTTTTCAGCCAGTCCTGCATATGCCGGAACTATTTTGAAAGCAGAGCCCGGCGCATATCCCATTACCGCCCTGTTATTAAGCGGAAACAAATTTTCAGGATCATTTAAATATGCCCAGTCTTTTGAAGATATGCCGCCTGTAAAAACAGAAGGGTCATATGTCGGATAGCTTGCCATTGCCAGCACTTCCCCGTTCTGGGCTGACATTAAAACAACTGACCCTGCAGGAACCTTGTAATATTCATCTGAGCGGGGAAGCTTTTTTTCCCGTATTTCAAGAATGGATGCTGCCAGTATCTCTTCGATTTCTTTCTGTATATCTATATCTATGGTAAGATAAAGGTCGTTTCCGCTGCTGTAAAGCACTTCTTCGATAATACTTCTGGGCCTGCCAAGAGGATCTACTTCATATGTAATTTTGCCCTTGTTCCCCTTCAGCATTTGCTCATATATTTCCTCAACCCCGGTAAGGCCAATTAAATCCCCGCCTTCGTAACCGACACTGTACCTGCTCATATTCAGTCTTTCTTCGTCTATTTCCCCGGTATATCCCAGTATATGTGCAGCAAGGCTGCCGTATTCATATTCCCTCAAAAACACGTTTATTATTTCAACACCCGGAAACTTGCTGCTGTTTTCCTTGAAAAAAATCATTGTTTCATAATCAATTCCCTGTTTTAAAATAATACGTTCAAGGTATGAAATATTGCTCTTATTTATTTTTTCTTTTATTGTATGCCGGGAGATATTTAGTTTATCGCTTAAAATTTTTATGGTTTCTTCATTGCCGCCAACAATTCTTGGATCCACTGCAAGCGCAGGCACAGGTATGCTTCTTACCAGGATTTTGCCGTTTCGGTCATAAATATTTCCCCTTGGAGCGGCAACATTTACGGACCTGAGCATAAGCTCAGAAGCTTCCTGGGCAAAAATTTGGCCGCTCATTACCTGCAGAAAATATAGCCTTAATGCAATTACTGCAACAAGTATAATTAAAAAATATATAACAAATCTAAATCTGGTCTTTATATTTGAATCCAATTTCCTCACTTCTTTCAAGCCCTGCCTTAAGCAGTGGAAATACTAAAAACATCACAACTATATTACAAACAGGCTTAATTATCATCTCAAGGCCAAGCGCTGCAGTATGAGAGGTGAAATTAAACAGATAATAAATTCCGCCTGTCAATAAAATATTTGCTTCTGTAAAAAAAAATATTAAAAGTATATAAGTAATCATTCTTCTTTTAAAACCTGCATCCATTATCATGCCGGTAAAAAATCCGCTAAGGCAATAAAGAAGGGCATTTAACCCTATAACTTGCCCTATCATAAGGTCAAGAAGCATGCCAGCAATAAAACCATATACCAGCCCATAAAGTCCGCCTTCAAATACAGCTATGCCTATAACTGTAACAAGCACAAGATCTATATTTATATTGAATATTTTAAGCTGTTCAAGGAACGAAAGCTGCAATATTACAGATATAATTAAAAATATAAAATGTGCAAATTTCAAAAGTATCTTCAATTTTATCCTTTTATGATAAGCACATACTCAAGGGTTCTAAAATCAACAAAAGGCTCCACTTCAATCTGCCTGTATAATGTTTGGCCGGTTGGGCCGACTCTTTTTATTCTTCCTATAAGAATCTCTGCCGGTACAAACTTTCCGTATTCAGAAGTGATAAGTATATCGCCTTTAAAAACCAGTTCACCCGATGCAATATAATTAAGATAAATGTTTTTATCAGAACCGCCTTCAACAAGGCCCAGTTTTCTTGAGGACAGAATCCTTGCGCCAACGCTGCTCTGCGGATCTGTTAAAAGCCTTACATTACTAGTACTGCTGGAGGCAAGTATTACAATGCCCACAAGGCCTTTTTCATTAACAACAGCCATGCCTTCAACCACGCCGCTGCTTTTACCTTTATTTATTATAATTTCTGACTGCCATCTCGTATTGTAATATCCTATCACTTTGGCCGCCTCGGCCTGATAATCGCTTCTTATGTCCATCCCCGCGAGTTTTCTCAGGGCATCGTTTTCAATTTTTAAATTTATGTTTTCCGAATAATCTTTCATCATTAATGCATTTTCAAGTTCAAGGGCTTCAAGCTTTTCCTTAAGATTTACATAATCCCTGAGATTTATAAAAAACTTTGCCACGGGAGCAAAAGCCTGGAATGTTTTTTCCTGCACAGGCTTAAAATAATCAAGAGTTAAAAGACGGAAGTTTGTAAAAATATCAGACTGTCTGAAGCTGACAGTTATAACTGTAATACAGATAACTATCAGTAAAATAAGTATTATTATATTTTTAAGATTTTTCCTTTCAGGAGCCATAAGAAAGCCTGATTAATGCCCAAAATAATAATTACATAAAATATATTCAATGCCCGTAAAAGAGAATATAAAAACGGGCTATTAATGTTTGCCTATTTTGAGTACCTCAGATACTTCTTCAAAGTATTGAAGTCTTCGGCGCATCTGCCTGCGCCCAGGGCTACCGCGCCAAGAGGCTCAGCTGCAATAAATACCGGGCAATGAGTCTCCCTGCTTATTCTTTCCGTCAGCCCTTTCAGCAGGGCCCCGCCTCCGCTTAAAACAATTCCCCTTTTCATTATATCTGATGAAAGCTCCGGCGGTGTTGTGTCAAGAACTTCAACAACTGCATTAATTATATCGCTGACGGTTTTTTCAAGAGCGCTCCTCATCTGCTGGCTTGTGATTATTATTGTTTTTGGCAGCCCGGTTACAAGATCTCTTCCGTTTACCTCCATTTTCCCCTCATGTTCAAGAGGAAATGCCGAGCCTATCTCCATTTTTATCTTTTCTGCAGTGCTTTCACCTATGAGCAGGTTATTTTCCTTTTTAAGATAATAAATTATAGCCTCATCAAGCTCATCTCCGCCAACCCTTAATGACTGGTAAGCTACTATGCCTCCAAGCGATATAACCGCCACTTCTGATGTGCCGCCGCCAATATCTATTATCATGCTGCCAGTGGGTTCATCAATTGGAAGTCCAGCGCCAATTGCAGCTGCAAGGGGTTCTTCTATTGTATAAGCAGACCTTGCCCCTGCATGCTCTATTGCTTCAACCACTGCTTTTTTCTCTACAGCAGTTATGCCTGAGGGCACGCAAATAACAACCCTTGGCCTTGCAATAGCCATATTTTTGTGGACTTTCTGTATAAAATAGCGCAGCATTCTTTCAGTTGTGTCAAAGTCTGCAATAACACCGTCTTTTAATGGCCTTATGGCAACGATATTTCCGGGTGTTCTCCCAACCATCCTTTTTGCTTCAGTTCCAACTGCAAGAATCTTTTTATTATCCTTATCTATTGCAACAATTGAAGGTTCATCCATAACAAGCCCCCTGTTTTTAACATAAACAAGGGTATTTGCAGTCCCAAGGTCTATTCCCATGTCCCTGCCGATAACATTCAGAAAGAAATCAAACATCTGCTTATCTCCTTATTAAAAACTAATTTTCATTTATCTGTGCCAATTATTATGAATTATACTAAAGCAGGCTAAAAGTTTACAGCAATGACTTTTTGCCTTAAAAGCTGCAGAAATCCTTTAGTTTATAACCAAGCATACCGAGAAGATATAAAAACTTACCCACAGGCAGCCCGGCTACATTGTAAAAACAGCCATTTATTTTTTTTACCATTATGATCCCGTAACCGGAAATATCATAGGCCCCTGCTTTATCAGTTATGTTTTCTTTTTCCAGGTAATATTTTATAAAGCTTTTATCAAGTTTATTAAAAGTAACTTCCGTAACCTCATAACCCGATACTGTTTTTAAACTTTTTGAATCAATAATAGTTATACCGGTAACAGCCTTGTGCGTCCTGCCTGAAAGGTCTGCAAGATATTGTTCAGCCTGCGCATTATCACAGGGTTTGCCAAAATATTTTCCGCGCATATAAATAATTGTATCAAAACCTGCAACTAATGCCTGGGGCGGGCCCGGGTTATTTGCTGTTTTATTATTGTAAACCCATTGTGCTTTGGCATAACTGTTATTTATTGCAGTTGCCAAAGGGCTCTTTAAAACTTTTTCATTAACACCGGACGGCACTACAATATCAAAATCAAGTTTAAGCATCTCAAGAATACTTTTTCTTCTTGGTGAGGATGAAGCAAGGATTATTTTTAATTTTTTTTTCTTATTCTTTTCTTCTTCTTCCAATATCTGCTATAAGTACGCCTAAAAGTATGCCAATGACTGCTGCAAGAGTTATATTGACATGTATTGAAAAACTCACATCAATAAGATAAAGATTTGCACTCAATTGATCGGTTCCCACCTTTAAACCTTTATCAAGTATGGGCACTATGTCTTTTAGTACATGTCCCACTATTGCCCCGATAACGCCGCTGATAAGTATTATGAAAAAATTAAGAAGCCCACGCCTTCTTTTCATTAAAAGCCTTTCTTTTTTAAACTGTCCTGCCTGAATTAAAATAACTGATTATTTTGCCCCATTCCATCAGTAAAGCTTCAGGCAATTATTGAACTACTGTTCGGATTTGCAAAACGGGCATACTTTCCACTCAAGGTTTAAAGGTTTTTCGCACTGTACGCATGGTTTTTTTAGTTTTTTCCTGCAAGCCGGACATATGATAAAATCGTCTTTTGTCTCTTTACCGCATGCAGGGCAGCGCGAAATGGCTGATGCCAGAAGTATTTCCATCCTTTTTATTTCAAGATCTCTTTCAACGACATCCTCTATATATTCCGGCGGCCTTATTATAAGATAAATTATAAGGCCAAGATAGTTTAAAACAAAGACCATAAGCGCCCAGAACAATGCGCTTGTATTCCTGAGCCTTGCATCCCTGTAGGTCCAGTAGACAAAAGACAGCCATACTACAATGAGTATGAAAATAATTCCATAAATCATGTATTTCCATACTGGACTCCTGAAAAAGTCCATTATATTTTCAAAATACTTTAAAAAATCCATTAAACCTCCATAAAGTAATATTTCAAACTATATTTTCCAGATTTGTTATTGATCCCGTAATGCATATAATATCATTTATTCCGGCAGTATTTAAAGCATAATTTAGTGAATTGGAAATACTGTCCATTTTTATAACTTCACCCGGCATTTTTTTTGAAACCAGGCTTTTAGAATCCCGCAATTTGTAAAACAGGTTTTCAATTGCGCCGGGATCAAGGCTTCTTGCAACATTGCTTGAAGTCAGTATTAAAACATCAGCAATGCCGCATACAGCCTCGAGCATTTTTTTATAATCCTTATCCTTAAGAACCGAAAAAATAATTATCTTTTTATTTGTCTTAAAGTTCTCATTAATATTTTTGACAAAGTTTTTGATTCCACCGGGATTATGCGAAGTATCGGCAATAACTACCGGTTCTTTTCTAAGCACCTGGAACCGCCCTTTTATCCTGGCTTTTTTAAGCGCCGGCTTTAATAATTCACTAGAAACATCTCTTCCCAGACTATGCATATAAAGCTCTGAAAGCGCAACAGCAAGACAAAGGTTCTGGGGCTGGTAATTGCCTGCAAGCGGCAGGAAAAGGTTTTTATATTCAGAAAATATCCCCTTTATCTGCACTTCCCACCCTTTAAGATAATTCTTTTCTTGATGCATTATGTAAAAATCAGCGCCGTAAATATACAGCCGGGATTTTGTTGCGCAAACTTCATTTCTTAAAACTTCAAGCACTTTTTCATCATTGCTTAATGTGGCAACCTTTGCGCCATGTTTTATCACTTTTGACTTTTCAATTGCAATTTTTTTTATTGTTTTTCCAAGAACAGCAGTGTGTTCAAGGCTCACATTTGTAAGTCCGGCAATTTTTGAGCAGGCTGCATTAGTTGCATCCCATCTTCCGCCCATTCCTGCTTCAAGCACCATGACATCAAGGTTTTCATCGATAGCAAGCTTGAAAGCCATTGCTGCAATGATTTCAAATTGTGTCATTGGCCCTTCCGGATCCGTGGCATTTACATCTTCAATTAAAGGGAAAAGATCGCTTAAAAGTTTTGCAAATCTTACTTTTTTAATCTGGCTCCCGCAGTACCAGAGCCTCTCTGTATATTCAGTTATGTGCGGCGAAATATGGTATCCGCATCTTATGCCGTGTTCCTGCAGTATTACAGCCGTAATTACAGTAGTTGAAGTTTTGCCGTTAGTGCCGACAATATGTATGAAATCAGTTTTAATTTTTGGATACCCGAGCATATCAAGTATTTTTTTTATTCTTGAAAGTCCCGGTTTTATGCCAAAGATAAGGCACTTATCAAGATAGCCTGTAGCCTGTGCATATGTAAAGTTTTTCATGATTTGTTTATATTTTCCATAAATTCAAGCTGCTCCTGGAGAACTTTTACGGCACTTAAAGAACGCGCAAGCTTTTCCTTTTCTTTTTCGATTATTTCTGCAGGCGCTTTTTCAATAAACTGCGGGTTTGATATCTTGCGTGTAAATTTTTCTATTTCACTGTTTATCTTTAAAATTTCTGCATTTATTCTTTTAATCTCAATATCTGCATCTATAACGCTGGCCAGGTTAACGTATATGCTAAAGTCACCGCTGACTGCTTTAATATACCCTTTTTTATCAGCAGGGGCGCCTGTCTTTAAAGGTTCTATTTTTGCAAGTTCCTTAATATAGGCCCCATTTTCTGATATAAGCCCCTCTGCCTCTTTGCTGCCGGCAACAACACATGCTTCCACTTTTACAGAAGGATTTACTTTAAGCTCTGACCTTATTTTCCTTATCTTGACTATAATATCAAATAAGCTCTTTATGTTGTTTTCCGCAATATTTAAAGATGTTGATGAAATCTTAATATCAGGGGATGGAAATTCTGAGCTCATTATGCTCTGACCCTGGTGCGGAATGGCCTGCCATATTTTTTCGGTAATAAAAGGCATAAATGAATGCAGCATACGCAGATATTTTTCAAGAACGTACCACAGAATATATATGGGAATATTTTTGGCGTTTACCGTGCCGGATGTTTTGCCTTTATCGTAAATCCTTACCTTTGCGGCCTCAATATACCAGTCGCAATAATCATTCCAGAAAAAATTTACAAGAGTGCGGCAGGCAAAAGAAATATTGTATTTTTCTATATATCTTTGCAGCAATTTTATGGTTTTTGAAAGCCTTGCAAGTATCCATTTATCCCATATATTTAAATCAGGCTCAGCAGGTATATCCTGTTTTAAAATATCATCCGAAAAAAGACCTTCTGCTACCTGTATTGCTGAAATTACAAACTTTGAAGCATTCCACACTTTATTTGCAAAATTCCTGCTGCCCTCTATTTTTTCATTTCCAAGCAACAGGTTTTTACCCGGAGTGGTAAGAGATGCAAGCGTAAATCTTAAAACATCCGTGCCGCTTTTATCTATTATGGAAAGGGGGTCAATTACATTGCCTCTTGATTTGCTCATTTTATGCCCGTAAATATCGTTTACAAGCGGATTTATAAAAACTTCTGAAAATGGGACCTCATTCATGAAATAAAGGCTCATCATTATCATCCTGGCTACCCAGAAAAAGATAATATCATGGGCGGTAACAAGCACGCTTGTCGGAAAATAATATTTGAGATCTTCAGTTTTTTCGGGCCAGCCCATTACGGCAAAAGGCCACAGGCATGATGAAAACCACGTATCAAGAACATCGCTGTCCTGGCGCAGATTGGAGCTTCCGCAGCCGCATTTTAATGGCGTATTTTCGGCAACAATCATCCTGCTGCAGTCATTGCAATACCATACTGGAATTCTATGCCCCCACCATAGCTGCCTTGAAATGCACCAGTCGCGTATATTTTCCATCCAGTTAAAATAAAGTTTTTCCCATTTTTTAGGTACAAATTTTACTTTTCCGTCTTTTACGGCCTCAATAGCAGGAGCTGCAAGTTTTTTCATGGAAACAAACCACTGGTTTGAAATCCTTGGCTCAATTGCAATATCGCACCTGGAACATGTCCCGAGTGAGATTGTATGCTCCCTTATTGCAGGCATAAGCCCCATTTTTTTTAAATCCTTAATTATTTCAGTCCTTGCTTTATACCTGTCAAGGCCGCTGTAGCCCCCCGCATTTTCATTCATAATGCCTTTTTCTGTCATTACATCTATTTTTTCAAGATTATGGCGTGCCGCTACTTCAAAATCGTTAGGGTCATGTGAAGGTGTTATTTTTAAAGCGCCTGTGCCGAATTTCATATCAACATAACTGTCTGCAATTACAGGAATAACCCTGTTTGCAAGCGGCAGAAGGACGCGCCTGCCGATATACTTTTTATAACGCTTATCTTCAGGGTTTACTGCAATTGCGGTGTCTCCCAGCATGGTTTCAGGACGCGTTGTTGAAACAGTGATAAATTCATCAGCTGATGGTTTTTGGGCAGCATCATCCATAAGCGGATATTTTATATCATAAAGGCTGCCTTTTTTTTCCCTGTGTTCAACCTCTATGTCTGATATGGCGGTAAGGCACCTTGGGCACCAGTTAACCATATATTTCCCGCGGTATATGAGGCCGTCATTATAAAGTTTTACAAATTCATGGTTTACTGCGTCTACATACCCGTCATCAAGTGTAAACCGCAGCCTTTCCCAGTCGCATGAGCATCCAAGAGACTTAAGCTGTGAAATGATCCTGCTGCCGTACTTGTTGCGCCATTCCCAGACTTTTTCAATAAATTTTTCCCTGCCGAGTTCAAATCTTGTAATACCGTCTTTATCCAATTCTTTTTCAACAACATTCTGGGTGGCAATTCCCGCATGGTCAGTCCCGGGTATCCAGCATGCGGAATACCCCTTCATTCTTGCATATCTTATAAGGATGTCCTGGAGCGTATTGTTTAATGCATGCCCTATATGAAGATACCCTGTAACATTGGGGGGCGGTATTACTATGCTGTAAGGTTTTTTTTCACCGGAGATTTGTCCATTAAATAAATTATTATCAAGCCAAAAATCATATATGTTTTTCTCGAATTCGCCGGGCAGGTATTTGCCTTGAAGTTTTTCCATTATTTTTGCCCCCGGCTATGCAAGTTTTTCCTGGTCCCGGACAATTTCAACATTTTCAGAATCAGTTATAAGAAGGGGGGTTATGCTGCTCTGCACCACATCTTTTGTTATAACACATTTCTTAACATCCTGGCGCAAAGGTATGTCATACATGACCTCAAGCATTATCTCTTCCATAATTGAGCGAAGCCCCCTTGCCCCTGTGCCTCTTTTTGTAGCCACATCTGCAAGCGCTGTAAGGGCATCAGGTTTGAAAATAAGCTCTACTCCATCCATGGAAAATATCTTTTTATACTGTTTCACCAGGGAGTTTTTTGGCTCTGTAAGAATTCTTACCAAATCATTTTCATTGAGGCTGGAAAGAGTACTCATAACAGGAAGCCTGCCGACAAATTCCGGAATCATCCCGTATTTTAATAAATCCTCCGGAAGGACCTGTGAAAACAGGTTATCTATTTTTTCGCTTTTTTTCTGTATTTTTTCGGTAATAAAACCTATAGTGTTTTTATTCAGCCTTTTCTCGATTATTTTATCAAGCCCCGCAAAAGTTCCTCCGCATATAAAAAGTATATTTGAAGTGTTTATTTGTATGAAATCCTGGTGAGGATGTTTCCTTCCCCCGTGAGGGGGCACGTTTGCTTCAGTGCCTTCAAGTATTTTAAGCAGCGCCTGCTGCACGCCCTCGCCAGATACATCCCTTGTTATTGAAGGATTTTCAGACTTCCTGCTTATTTTATCAACCTCATCCAAATAAATTATGCCCGTTTCAGCTTTTTTTATATCAAAATCAGCATTCTGTATAAGCTTAAGCAGGATATTTTCCACATCTTCGCCAACATAGCCTGCCTCAGTAAGGGCAGTTGAGTCAGCTATTGCAAAAGGCACATTAAGTATTTTTGCAAGTGTCTGGGCAAGCAATGTTTTGCCGCACCCTGTGGGACCCACAAGAAGTATATTGCTTTTCTGTATTTCAATATCGTCTTTTGTGCTGTTATATCCATATTTGACTCTTTTATAATGATTGTATACTGCAACAGAAAGAACTTTTTTTGCCTTGTCCTGGCCTACAACATAATCGTTTAAAATTGAGAAAATCTCATGAGGTTTTGGCAGGTCCTTAAAATCTACTTCCTTTTCGTCCTTTAATTCTTCATCTATAATCTCATTGCATAAGTCAATGCATTCATCGCAAATATATACTCCCGGACCTGCAACCAGCTTCCTGACCTGGTTCTGGGATTTATTGCAGAATGAACATTTTAAAAAATCAGTTTTCTTTTTATCGTCCTGAGGCAAGTTTTTACCCTCCCCTTTCGCAAAAAATATTAAAAATTATTTTTTAATTATTACTTCATCGATAATGCCGTAATTTTTTGCTTCTTCAGCATTTAAAATAAAGTCCCTTTCGGTGTCTTTTTCAATTTTTTTAACAGGCTGCCCTGTATGATTGGCTATTATTTCATTGAGTATTTTCCTCATCCTAACCATTTCCCTTGTTTGTATCTCAACATCCATCGATGTTCCCTGGACTCCACCTGATGGCTGGTGAAGAAGGACCCTTGAATGCGGCAGAGAGTACCTTTTGCCCTTTTCGCCTGAAAGCAGCAGTACCGCAGCCGCGCTTGCAGCCTGGCCTATACATATAGATGAAACCGGTGACTTTATAAACTGCATGGTGTCATAAATTGCAAGGGCTGCTGTTACAACTCCCCCGGGGCTGTTGATGTATAATTGTATGTCTTTATCCGGATCTTCTGCATCAAGGTGAAGCATCTGCGCCATTACGACATTTGCCACATTATCATCTATGTCTGAACCTAAAAATATTATTCTTTCCTGAAGCAGCCGGGAATATATGTCAAAAGACCTTTCTCCCCTGTTTGTCTGCTCTATTACCATTGGAATCAGGTAATCATTGACTATTTTATTCATTTTTTTCTTCACTTTCTGTACTGTTGACTGAACCCGGTACCCACAGCTTCTTTTCTGATGACTGGTCCTGCTGGCTCTGTGAAGCTTCTGCCGGGGTCCAGAGCTTTCTTTTTACGGACTTATCGCTTTTTGGTTTTTCCTCTTCCTTTATTTTTGCACTTTTTATAAGCAAATCAAAGAGGTTGCGCCTTCTTATACCATTTTTTAATTCCTGCCTGCCATTTTGGCTATCAAAATATTCTTTAAGCCTTTTTTTCTCCTCTTCTTTCTGGTATGCTGAAATCACTTTTTCATACTCTTCAAGAACCTGCTCTTCAGGGGGTTCAATATTTGAAGCTTCAGCCTTGTCAAGGGCTGTAATTAACAGGTACTCTTTTATTTCCCTTATTGCAGACTGGCGAATATTTTCCGCAAATTGCTGTTCTGTAATATTATATGTTTTAAGGTAGTCCTCCCTTGAAATCTTATGGCTTGAAAGTTCTTTCTCCAAATCCTCATTATAACGGCTTATCCTGTTTTTTATCATTGGCTCGGGTGCTTCAAATTTAGAATTTGCCACAAGATTATCCATGATTTCAGAAATTATCCTGTCACGCCTTGCCTTTTTTTTCTGGTCAGATATCCTTTCTGCCAGAAAGTCCTTGAATTCATCAACTGTTTTATATTCGCCAAAATTGCTTATAAAATCCTCATTTAATTCCGGCAGTATTTTCCTTTTTATTTCCTTTAAATCAATTGAAAATTGGGCTTTTTTGCCTGAAAGGTCACTGTTTGAAATATTTTCCGGAAGAGTTAGGGAAATCTCTTTATGAGCTCCTTTTTTCATGCCAACAAGAGCTTTTTCAAATTCTTCAAAAAGTGTTTTTGACCCGATTTCAAGCGTATAATCCTGGGCGCTATTGCCTTCAAAGTCATTTCCGTCAATTTTACCCTCAAAATCAACAATTACAAAATCTCCCTGCTCAGCGGCCCTTTTTTCCTCAACAGGCTCAAGGGTGGCATAATTGCTGCGCAGTTTTTCAATCTGGGATTCAATTT
The DNA here is from genome assembly GCA_016870615.1 of Actinomycetota bacterium. Lineage (GTDB taxonomy): Bacteria > Actinomycetota > Humimicrobiia > Humimicrobiales > Humimicrobiaceae > VGAZ01. The sequence continues at coordinate 33,783 of VGAZ01000008.1, forward strand.
CTTCATCATAAACCGCCTCTGAAATACCTGTTACTTCTATCCCCTTATACTTCGGGAGTCCGACTTCAGGCTCCACCTCAACTGTTATTTCAAAATTCAATGGCTTGTCTTTGCCTATACTGTTAATCTTGACCTGGGGATAATCAATTGGCTTAATTTTGGATTCATCAACTATGCGGGGGTAAAGTTCTGATATTGATAAAGTTGCTGCCTCATTTAAAACATAATCCTGGCCAAAATTTATATCTATTATATTATAAGGTATCTTGCCTTTCCTGAATCCCGGAATCTTAGCCTTTTCAGAGATATCCTTATAGGCTGTATTCATGGATTTCATAAGATGATTATTTGCTATTTCAAGATCAAGCAGCACTTTATTATTATCAACCTTTTTTAAACTTTTTAGCTTGTAACTCAATATTCTTTCACTCCTTTTTTTATTTGCCTGGTGCGAGAGAGGGGACTTGAACCCCTACAGGTAGTTAGCCCACTAGATCCTAAGTCTAGCGCGTCTGCCAATTCCGCCACTCTCGCTAAATGGTGGGTCGTACAGGCTTCGAACCTGTGACCCCCTGATTAAGAGTCAGGTGCTCTACCAACTGAGCTAACGACCCATTTAAAGATAATCCCAGCTAATATGCTGTCGCATATCAGCATACCTAAATAGGTATCTTTACCTTAAAATTTAACAAAAACCTGGCACGCCTGGAGGGATTCGGTCTTTCGTCAAATCCTGCTGGATTTGCTGCAGAGCCGCGGACTCCTTCGCTTTCGCTTCAGTCCGTCCTTTCGAATCCCAGTAAACATGCCACTGGCATGTTTACATACCTAAAAAGGTAGCCTCAATGTAAAATTTAACAAAAACCTGGCACGCCTG
>VGAZ01000009.1 GCA_016870615.1 Actinomycetota bacterium
TAGCGACAACATAATTTTTATACTGGGATTTTTTCAAAAATAATGAAGCCTTTAGCAAACCTCAAAAAAACGATTCCTTATTTGCTCATTTTTTTTATTGCCATATCTTTTTTAATGCTTGGCGGCTGCAGCGGCCAGGGTAAAAAGACGTTTGAGCAGTGGGAAAAAATTGAAGCTCAAAGAATTGCAGCAGTAGAAAAAGACGAGCAGTATAAGGGTAAAGTACTGGAGATTATTTCAGATACAGAAGAAGAGCTTGAAGGCGGATTTATTACAAGGACCCAGGTGTTAAAAGTAAAGATAACCAGCGGCCCATTTAAAAATGAAATAATAGAGGTCTTAAATACTTCTGATGCAAGAAGCGCATATAATATAACTATTAAAAAAGGCCAGGGTATTTTCGTAAAGCTTGAGTTTGACGGGAAAGGTGATATTAGCGGCGCTTATGTTACAGAGCTTGTAAGGGATAATTATATAATAATAATTGTATTTCTGTTTTTTGCCATTCTTGTTTTAATTGGGCGCTTAAAGGGCTTAAGGGCAGCAATTACTCTTGCAGCGACAGTTGCGGCAGTATTTTTTATACTTATACCCCTGATCTTGAGGGGATTTAGCCCTGTTTTAATATCTGTTGTTATTGGAATAGCTATTACGGTGATGACTCTTTTGGTTATTGGCGGCACAAACAGGAAATCACTGGCTGCAATTGCCGGGACTTCCCTGGGCATTTTAATAGCAGGGGCTTTTGCCCTTATATTTGGCAGCGTTGCAAGCCTGACGGGGTTTTCAAGCGATGAAGCAATAATGCTTCTTTATATACCGCAGAATATTGATTTTAACTTCAGGGGGCTCTTGTTTGCCGGCATTATACTTGCATCTCTTGGAGCTGTTATGGATATCGGTATGTCTATTTCATCTTCAATGTTTGAGATTGCAAAAGCAGATCCTGCAATTAAAAGAAAGGATTTGGTTTCGGCAGGCATGAATGTTGGCAGGGATATTATCGGCACAATGTCAAATACTTTAATACTTGTATATGTTGGAAGCTCGCTTCCCCTTATACTATTGTTTGTGGCTTATAAGATCCCGTTTATAGAGATAATCAATAAAGATATGGTAGCCTCAGAGATAATCAGGGCATTATCAGGCAGTATCGGGCTAATACTGGCAATACCTTTGACTGTCTTTATATCCGCTTCCCTTTACAGTATAGATTATATGCGCTCAGCAAGGCATACAAAAAGATAAAACATAATAATTATGCCCGCAAAAAGTAAGAATTAATTATGAAAAAAACAAAAATAAAAAATATTTTTTACAGATTGCCTGTTTTCATATTAATAACGGCAGTCCTTATTATAATGCAGGCCAGTTTTTTTGCCGGATGCCATGCTGTTCCCAAATACACCTATGAAGAATACAGGAAAATAAAGGCTTTCAATGAAAACAAGCAGACTTTGGAAATAACAGATAGCCAAGAGAGCCTGGATGATTTAGAGCTTTTTTACAGGGATCTTGAGCATTACAACACTTTTATTTCAGAATTTAGCGCTATTTACAATAAGTATTCAGGGCTGCTCTTTCCTTTGATTGACAGCTTTGATGCTGAGCAGGAAGATATGGATTTAAAAAAACAGCATGCCTCCTCCATGATGGATAATTACAGCCAGTGGCTTGGCGAAATAAAGGAAATGGATGTGCCCGGTATAGTTTCATCATATCATGGTTTTTTTAAAGATTATCTTGAAATTGAAATACTGTTTTATGAGAATTTCTTAACTGGTGATGCCCTTCTTTCCGGAAAATACCAGGCTGATGCAAATGAAATGTATGACGCTGTTAAATATGAGCTTGAGAGCATTGAGAGCCAATTAAACCAGAGGGCTGCAGAGCTTGGAATTGACCAGGTATTTAATTAGGATTTAGGCTGCTATTATTCTCATTGAAAAAATTTTCCTTGCATAAATACTGCTGCGTGTGTAGAATATGCTGGTGTTACTATTTTATAATTAATAACACGATTTCAAATTTAACAATAATTTAATTTAATTATATTTTGCTCATGGCGCTATGCAAGCATAAGTTTTAATAGCAAAATCTATTATTTTATACTGAGGAGTTAATACAATGAGTTTGAATAAAAACACGCCGGGAAAAATTATTATTGCATTGAAGAAGTATGGAATTGTTTTTGCAATTGCAACACTGCTGGTGACTGTTTTGCTTGTATCCGGATTTGGTTGTAAAAGTGATGCAAAGCCTGCAGCTGAAGAATCTGGCGCTATTGCAGAAACCGGCACACTGGCCTTTGTTGCCAATGGAGAGGATTTTGTGCGTGAGGGCATGAGCTCAAAAGAAAGCTGGAATATAAGCTTTGATCACGCTTATATAACACTGGCTGATATAAAGGCTTACCAGACAGACCCGCCTTATGATACAGGCCAGGGTTGGGATTTTGAATATAAGGAAATGGTTGAGCTTGCTGGAAAATTCACTGTTGATTTGGCAAGTCCTGATGCTGACCCTGCACCAGTCAGACAGGCAGATAATGTTCCTGCAGGTCATTATAATGCTATTTCCTGGACCATGGCTCGTGCTGATTCGGGTCCTTCTGAGGGTTATGCCCTTCTGATTGTGGGCACAGGCGAAAAAGATGGAGAGATAATAAATTTCTCTTTAGGTTTTGAACAGGAAGTTGCTTATCTTGGGGGAGATTATATTGGTGATGTAAGAAAAGGAATTTTAAATCCCGGGGGAAGCGCTGAAATTGAGATGACTTTTCATTTTGACCATCTTTTTGGTACTGATGAAGAGGATGCTGATGATCCTATGAACCTGGACGCGCTTGGTTTTGCCCCTCTGGCAGAAATAGCTGCAGGTGATTCTGTTGAGGTGAGTATGAGCAGTCTCAGTAAATTATTGGACCCAGGTGTTTTTGGCTTGATTGAAAAGATTTTACTTCACTTTGGCCATGTTGGAGAAGGCCATTGCCTGGCAAAATATATTAATTGATAAAAGAGGTTTTAAGTGTTAAGCAATTATCGGCAAGGATGGCATTTTCTTATAGCTGCCGGGCTTATAATAGCAACTATTGTTATTGTATTAATTATTCCTGCAGGTGATCTTGCAGCACATGGTGTTATTCTTGAATACACGCAGAATTCCTCAGTGGAAATAACCGCCCGCTACGATTACGGCGAGCCCATGTCCGGCGCCCAGGTTGCCGTTTTTGCGCCCGGCAGCCCTTCTGAACCATGGCTGACAGGAACTTGTGATGACTCCGGGAAGTTTTCTTTTGTTCCTGACACGCAAATACCCGGTTTGTGGGAAGTGCAGGTTCGCCAGGCAGGCCACGGCGATATTATCAGGATACAAATAAGCGAAGGCAGCGCTGGCCCTTCTGGAGCAGGAGGTTTTACCACTGCACAAAAAATCATTATGGCTGCTGCTGTTATCTGGGGGCTTGTTGGCACAGCCCTGTTCTTTACCAGGAGGCGAGCCTGATTATGCATTTGCCTGATGGAATTATAACAGCACCCGCAATTATCGGCGGATATGCTGCTGCAGCAGGAATTACCGCTTTCTCAATGTATAAAATTAAAAAGCAGCATATTAATCCGCGCAATATTATACCCCGGGCAGCCTTACTTACTGCTGCTTTTTTTGCCGCTTCGCTAATTCATATACCTATTCCCCCGGTAAGTGTACATCTGGTTCTTTCCGGACTTATGGGAGTTATGCTGGGCTGGTTTTCTTTTCCGGCTATTATTGTTGGCTTGCTGCTCCAGGCAGTGATGTTCCAGCACGGCGGCCTTACCACTCTTGGCATCAATGCATGCATTATGGGAGTTCCGGCAATTCTGGCTTACTATATTTTTTATATACGCAAGAAATCCGGGCAAAAAAAGCCCCTGACCCATGCCCTTCTTGCTTTTGGGGCCTCTTTTATTGCTGTTGTGCTTGGAGCCTTAATGGCCGCACTTTTGATTATATTTGCCACACCCGCCTATCTTGATGCTGCTGCTGAAAGAAATGCGGTTATTGCATTAAGTATTGCCCATCTGCCAGTGGCAATTATAGAGGGGGTCTTTACCGCAATAGTTGTTCTCTTTTTGCTTAAAGTAAAACCTGCCCTTCTGGAATGTGATGGTCAATGATTGACAAAGGATATATTAATAAAACTGCAGCGCAAAGCATATTGGGCCGCTGGGAGGCGCGGCTGAAATTGCCCGGGCTGATGTTGCTGATTTTTACCTTTGCCTTTATAAGAGACCTGCGCCTGCTGCCATTTTTGGTGCTGGCTGCCGCGCTGACTTACTCATTTTCAGGTCTTTCACTAAAGCATTTAATAAAAAGAATGCGCATGCCGGGATTTTTCCTGGTTGCAATTGCATTGATTTTACCTTTTTGGTCCGGGCAAACCATTTTGTGGCAGCTGGGGCCCCTTGCGCTGCGCCTTGAGGGTTTACTGGCACTTCTTGTAATTACAGTTAAATTCTTTTCAATATTGATTTTAGTAATAGCCCTGTTCGGAACTACTACCCTGCCGCAGATGGCCATAGCCCTTCGCGCTATCCGTATTCCATGGCTCATTACTGATCTTTTGCTATTTACATACCGATATATTTACCAGCTGCTCTCTGATCTTAACCGCATGCGCATTGCGGCACGGCTGCGCGGTTTTAGGGCAAACTCATTTAATGCAATTAAACCGCTTGCATTTATAACCGGCACCATGCTTGTGTCCAGCCATAATCAGTCGGAAAGGGTCTTCCAGGCAATGACTCTGCGCGGATATGGAAACACCAAACAACCCCTCCCAATTTTCAGCCCAATACCCGCCGACTTTATTCTCCTGGCAGTATACATTTTGCTTTCGGCCCTTCTTATTTTATTCCAGTTTATAATTTAGCACTGCAGGTGTTATAATCTCAGAAAAGAAAAATCCAGGAAAAAATATGAGGAGTTAATTTGATTGCTGAAGATTTAAAGATATCCAGCCTGCGCTATTCTTATCCAGGGCAAAAACCTATTTTGCAAGATATTGGCTTAGTTATAAATTCAGGAGAAAAGGTTGGCTTAATCGGGCCCAACGGTGCAGGTAAAACCACCCTTTTTTTACTTATTACTGGTATCCTTAAGCCTTCTGCAGGCCAGATTACTGTTTTTGAAAAACCGGTAAAGCCAGGGGCTTTTAATCCTCAAGTGGGCATGATTTTCCAGCACACAGCTGACCAGTTGATCAGCCCGTCTGTGCACGAAGATATAGCTTTTGGCCCTCAAAACATGGGTTTGGGTGAGCAGGAGATTAACAAAAGGGTCAAAGAGGCTGCAACCCTTGCCGGCATACAGCACCTTCTGGAAAGGCCTCCGCATCAATTATCGGCCGGTGAACAGCGGCTGGTTGCCCTTTGCGGCATCCTGGCTATGCAGCCCCGCCTTCTTATAATGGATGAGCCGACATCGGATCTTGACATCAGGTACCGCCGCCGGCTAATTGGTATCCTTTCTCATATGGAAGATAAAACCCTTTTAATAGCATCCCATGATTTAGAGTTTATACTTGAAACCTGCAGCCGTGTAATTTTGCTCGAAAGCAGCGCCATTTGCGCTGATGGCAGCCCTGCTGAAGTAATGGGCAACAAAACCCTGATGGAAAAACACGGGCTTGAAGTGCCTCATTCCCTTAGTGTTTCCTGGCACAAACATAGAAAAACAATTAAAAAGCCGGGCCATTAATTTTTTTCTATTTTGCTCATATAATAGATTGAGGCATAAATATCATGGGTAATGCCATAATCTGCTTCCGCACTTTTTTAATAAAAACGGTTTTTTAAGCATAAAATACCAATTTTTTGCACCACTGCATTCAGCATATTTTAATTCTTTTGTGCAGGCAATTTTTTACTTTCAGTTTGATTATCGCTATTACACAGGCCGTAAGTGCCGCAGGCTGAACATGCCCCGGTAGAACATGCGCCTTTTCCCCTTATATCCCGGATTATCAAAAAAATAGTCAAAGCCACTGCCGCAATGCCTATTACAATTATTATTATAATTTCCCATAAAAGCATATAAATCCACCTCTTTTAAACAAACAAACTTCCCACCTGGAACACTATTAATGAAACCACCCATGCAAGAAGAAGTGTAAATCCTACCTGGAGCCACATTTCTTTCCAGCCCGCCTCTCTCCTGAATACTGCCATGCCTGCCATGCAAGGAAAATAGAGCAGGGTAAAGAGCATAAAATTATAGCCTTTAAGCGGGCTGTAGTCATTTGCTATTTTTTCCCTTAATGTCTCTGTTTCTTCATCAGCTTCCTGTATACTGTAAAGCGTTCCCATTGTGGAAACAATTACTTCTTTTGCCGCAATACCGGAAAGCGATGCAATGGCAAGTTTCCAGTCAAATCCAAGCGGTTTAAATACAGGCTCAATAAACCGCCCTATTCTGCCAGCTGCTGAATATTCAAGCTCTTCCATTCCCATCTTTGCTTCTATTTCAGTAAGAGCAGCTTTGTAATCCTCCTCACTTAAGCTTCCTGCCTCAAAGGATGCTTCAACTCCAGCAATTTCAGCTTCATAGTCTGTTGAATAATTAGCGCCAATTGCAGGAAAGGTAAAAAGTATCCACATAATAATAGATATGCCAAGTATTATGGTCCCGGCTTTTTTAAGATACAGCCATGTTCTCTCCCATGTATGCAGCAACACACTTTTAAGTGTTGGTATCCTGTATGACGGCAGTTCCATTACAAAAGGCGATGACTCTCCTTTGAACCTGGTTACTCTCAAAAGCTTTGCTACAAGTACAGCCACTATTATTCCAATAACGTAAATCGAAAATACTACATTGCCGGCTCTCTGGGAAAAGAATGCCCCTGCAAAAAGAATGTAAACGGGCAGCCTTGCCCCACAGCTCATAAATGTGTTTACATGCATGGTAATTAACCTGTCTTTTTTATCATCAAGAATCCTTGAGCCCATATATGCCGGAATTGTGCAGCCAAAACCTATCAGCATAGGAATGAAAGACTTGCCGTGCAGCCCTATCCTGTGCATAATCTGGTCCATGACAAAAGCAACTCTTGCCATGTATCCGCTGTCTTCCAGCACGGCAATGCATAAAAACAATAATATTATGTTGGGTGTAAATATTATTACACCGCCAACTCCGCCAATTATTCCATCCACTAACAGTGATTTTATGAGGCCTGCAGGTATAACATTTGAAACCAGATCTGCCAGCCTGGAAAAGCCTGTATCTATCCATTCCATTGGATAGGCCCCAACTTTAAATACAAACTGGAACATCAGCCACATAAGCAGGCCAAAAATAGGAAGTCCCGCTATCCTGTTGGTTAAAACCCTGTCTATTTTTTCACTTGCAGTTACTTTTTCTATTTCAGTCTCACAATGCGTTTCTGTAAGGGCCCCCTTTATGAACCCGTACCTTGCATCAGCAATAATTGTAGAGGGGTTATCCCTGAGAATGTTTTTAAGGTGGTTTATTGATTTATTGACTTCATTTTCCAGAAAAGGAAAAACTGCTTCATTTTCTTTTTGAAGCTGGTTTTTTATTTCCATATCCTCTTCAAGCAATTTTAAGGAAACCCAGCCTGGATTTAAGTTTTTTAGAATTATTTTCTTATCAATAATGATCCTGGAAATCCTGTCTATCTCATTTTCAACTTCTTCGCCATATTTTATTTTATACGGGCTTTTGCCTTCATTTTCCTTCAGCTTTATAATCTCATCCAGCAGCTCTTTTGTACCTTTGTTCTTAAATCCTGTTGTCTCTACTATAGGAGTTCCAAGCAAATCTGATAACTGGCTTATGTTAATAACCAGCCCGCATTGCTTAACTATATCAGCCATATTAAAAGCCAGGATTACAGGAATGCCAAGTTCCATAATCTGGACTGCAAGGTAGAGATTTCTTTCAAGATTTGAAGCATCAATAACATCCACAACAATATCGGGTTTTTCATTTATTATATAATTCCTGGCCACTATTTCATCTTCTGAATATGCCGTAAGACTGTATGTGCCGGGCAAATCGACTACATTGATTTTATAACCTTTATAGATGACATCGCCGGATTTTTTTTCTACAGTTACACCCGGATAATTGCCCACATGCTGGCGTGAGCCGGTAATGTTATTAAAAATAGTTGTTTTCCCTGAGTTCGGGTTCCCTGCAAGCGCTACAGTAATTTCTTTTTTTTCCATTTAAGTTCCCAAAAATTAATATTTAATATTTTTTAAAAGGTCATGAATTTTTTTATAATTTTTCAATTTCTATTTCTTTTGCTTCATTTTTCCTTAGACTGAGATGATAGCCCCTTATAATTATATCCATCGGATCTCCAAGAGGAGCAACTTTTGATACGATTATTTTTTCACCTCTTAAACATCCCATATCAAGAAGCCTCCTGAATGTGGTTCCGCTTCCATGTATTTTTATAATTCTGCAGCTTTCTTTAGGTTTTAATTCGTTTAACCTCATAAGCCCTCCCATTTAATATAATTAAATAGTTAGTCATATCTAACTTATATAGGAGCGTCTAATATAAATTAAAAAATAATTGATGTCAATAGGCAGGTTTTAAAAATAATGTTGTCTTGAAGGGATTTTTTTTATTATGATTTTTGTTTGCAGCCCATGCAGGTTAAACTTAGCAGGCATATCTTTTATAAAACTCTTCAATTATACCTTTTAAATGGCTGTCAAGTTTATCCCTTGCCTGCTTCTTTAGGCTGCCGGGCACGCCATAATATGCTTCAGAAATACCACCCACCATGCAGGCAACTGTGTCTGAATCACCGCCGAGTGCTATAGCTTTTTTTATGGCATCTTCAAAACTGTCCGATTCAAGGAATGCCTTTATTGCCTGCGGGACGCTTCCCTGGCATGTCTCATCAAAACTATAATTAGCCTTGATTTCATCAAGATTAAAACTTAGGTCATAACCAAGATCTTCTGCGGTTTTTTTTATGCTGTCTTTATCTTTTTTTTGCCTTGCAGTAAAAATGCATGCTGCAATTGCCTGAGCCCCCCTTATTCCCTCCGGGTGGTTGTGAGTACACTCTGCGCTTTTTTTTGCCACATCAAGAACTGTCTGCATGTCACTATATGCAAAGCCAACCGGGCTTACACGCATTGCTGAGCCATTTCCATAACTGTTGTAGGGCTCAAGACTTTCAGATATGCCCCACTGATTAAACATTGCACCGTATCCCCTTCCGGGATACTTTTTGTAATAGTTTTTATAATATGTTGCAAAATCACCCTTGTTTAAAATACAGTCGGCAGTGGCAACCGTCATGACAGTGTCATCGGTGAAGAATGAATTGTCCGGCATTAATTCAAAGTCTTCAGTCTTTATATTATCAAACTCATATATAGAGCCTCCAATGTCACCTATTATTGCACCTAGCATATATTTTCCTATTTCCTTTTCTTATTATACTCATCCAGCAGCTGCGGAGTTATTACTTTTACCCCTTCTTCAACGGCTCTTTTGCTTATAGATTCAAGAACGCGCTTTAAAAATATCCTGGGCACCTTTACAAGTTTCTCATATGCGGCATCTTCCCATTTTAAATCATATGGCATTCGCTGTACCTGGTATATTATGCTGTTTATATCTATGCCCTTATCTGATGGTATGGGCTCCTTGTATGGCTTTCTGTGCGATGCAAACCAGAAATATTTACTGTCCCTGTAGCCATAATCAATGGGCAAACCCGGGAACCTGCCATTACCATTTGTCAGCGCTTGCCTCCATTTCTTCTTCATAATAATATTTTCAATAACCAGGAGGAAATGACTTTCTTCGCTGCTTCCCCTGTAGGAAAAAACCCCAGGGTCATCTTCCCACATGCATTCCATTACTGCAGCTGCTTCTCCTATTATTTCTGGATAAGAAATATCTTTTTCTTTTTCAGTACGCATTGATGGAAGAAGCGTGAATATGCTTTCTTTTAGTTTTTCATCAGTGGTCTGCCCCGGATAACCAAGCCTAACAGCATTGGCAAGATGGCTTTTTTTATCAATTATAAAATTCAGGGAAGCAAGCTTGCTTCGCCTTATGTTAACTGCGGTATTGCTGTCAGCTCTGGAAATCAGCATCATTGCACGGCGACCTGCTATGCCAAATGGAAAGCAAAGCGAATAGGGACCTATATTTGTCCTGCCGTCTTCAGATACGGTGGTAACCAAAACCACCGGCATTGGGTAAAAAAAACTTGTCTGGTAAAAATTATCCAGTACTGTTACCTGCTCAAATCTGTCCTGCATTTTCATAACAATTCCTTTCACATCGCTTAAGGCGTAAAACATTTTGAAAAAAGGGTAAAACAATGCGCCATAATGCCGGGGCCGTGGGCTCAGGCCACTACCGTATTTATTTTAGCATCTTTTTAAAAAAATATTATACTTTTAAGAGAATTCGGCCCAAATCCTTGAAGACCTTATGTCGATACTTGGAAAAAAAGCCGGCATAAAAATATGAAAGAACTAAGAATAAAGAATAAAAATAGATTGTTCAGGATTTTGTTTATCTTTGATCCGGAGAGAAAAGCTGTTCTTTTAAATGGAGGGGATAAATGTGGTGATAGAAATTTTTATGATAAAATGATCTCGCTTGCTGATGACTTATATGATAAATATCTAAGCTTAAGGAATGTACCGTGAATAATAATAAAGATTTTATTAATGAATTAGAATCAACCCTTTCCAAAGATAGAATTAAAAATGCCAGAAAAAAAGCTGAAAAAGAAATACTTCAAATCAAGCTTGCTGAAATAAGAAAAAAATTTGGTATCAGGCAGGAAGATATTAAATCATTTTCCCAGTCGGGAGTTTCCAAGCTGGAATCCCGAAAGGATTTAAAGATTTCAACATTAATACAGTATCTTGAAAATCTTGGTTTAGGTGTGGAAATAAAAGTTTACCCGAAAAATAAAAAAATGAAGAATTCAGAAATAATCTTATTAAAAGCATAAGGCTTTAATCTTTTCTCCACTTTTAATTTCCAGTCCCAAGTCAAAATGCGCCATAATGCTGTTGTGTTTTTGCCTTGCGGTAAACTTAAATAGCAATATCTGGCATTTATTAATAATTCAGGTATTATTTCATAAAACAAAAATATAGATTTAGCGCCAGTAAATATTTCAATAAAAACATTTCATGTATATGAAAATAAAACAAATAAATAAACCTGTAAAAATAGTTTCCTGGAATGTAAATGGCCTTCGCGCAATTTATAAAAAAGGGTTTGAAGGTTTTATCAGGCAGAATGATTTTGATATAGTGTGCCTCCAGGAAATAAAAGTACATAATGATAATATCCCTGGAGAGCTAAAGTCAATTGGAAAATACTTATCATATTTTTCATGCGCGCTTCGGCCAGGCTACAGCGGAGTGGCAACTTATACAAAAATGGCCCCGCAAAATACAGGTTACGGGTTTGGCATAAAGCGCTTTGATGATGAAGGCAGGGTGCTGTGGGTTGAATATAAAGATTTTATTCTTTTTAACACATATATGCCAAACGGGGGCAGGGATAAGATAAGGCTTTCATATAAACTGGACTTCTATTATGAATTCCTTAATTACCTTAAAAGCCTTTTAAAAGCCGGGAAAAATATCATAGTTGCAGGCGATGTAAATACCGCACATAAGCCAATAGATCTTGCAAGACCAAAGCAGAATGAAAATAATACAGGTTTTTTGCCTGAGGAAAGGGAATGGATAGACAGGCTGCTTGATGCAGGATTTCTTGATGCATTCCGGGTATTTAACAACAAACCGGACAATTATACATGGTGGGATTACAAGACAGGAGCAAGGCAAAGAAATGTCGGCTGGAGGATAGATTATTTTTTCATAAGCCAGGGGCTGAAAAAAATGGTAAAACAATGCGCCATAATGCCAGAGGTGATGGGATCAGATCACTGCCCGGTGTTTCTTGAATTAAGCAGTTAAAACAATATCCTGTCAAGTAATTAAAATTTATCAAAATTACCTTAGTCGTTAAGCTAAACTATCAAATAATATTATAAATAAAATATATTAAAAAATTTTCATTGCAAGATCCCTGGTTATTTATTGGAGGTACCAAAAAATTAATCATAATAGTGAAACCGTGATTTCCTGTCCGCTTTTTGTTTCCCTTAATTTTTCTATTATGCCTGCAAAATCATTATCGGCGGCAATTTTTCCCACTACAGTAACAGGGCTTGCTGCCCTGGGTTTTTCACTGCTGCTTGCAGGAGTTTTGCCAAAAAAAATACAAAAAGCGCTGCCTGGGGGCCAGAACGCCACTGTGCCAATGTCAACTTCTTCAACACCGTTTTCTATATCTGCATTTACAGGGATACTGAAGTAAATTTCATCACCCCACCTGTTTATTTTTGAGCATACTGGAAGGGATTTAATTAATTTTTCTGCTGTTTTGGTTTCATTAAGATGGACCTGAAAATTAAATTTTCCTGTAGATATATTTATTATCTTTTGGGTGCCTCCATCTTCTCCTGTCTGGGATGATATTTTATTTTTCCCCTGTTTCTTTAACATATTTATTATTTTCCCTTTCGCTTAGCCCAAGGCACAAAATAATCTTAAAAAAATAAACACTCACTTAATTTCCACAATTTCTTTTATGCTTTTCCTTTTTTATGAAATCATGGCCCGGTTTTTATTCCATCAAATCTTTTTTCAGGTATTAATACTTCATTTTTTTAGCAGACTGCTCCATGTGATAATCTCCTCACTACCTCCTTATCAATCTTTTCCTCACTCCAGTCTTGATGCAGGTCACGCAGATAGGCTGCCAGTTGCTTCCTGGCAAAATTCCACATATTAAATGCTATTTCAAGCCTATGCTGGGGTTTTTTTGCCTTTAAAACCGCAATAACCTGGTCATCTAAAACTTCGATATTCCTTATATGTGTACCCATTCTTTGCCTCACCTCAAAACCGGCTTATTTATTTTTCCCGGATTTATTGGCATTTTTAAATATAATAAATAACATCTTAAATTAAAACACTTTTGACTATGTACCAATAAAACAAATATATTTTATATTCCAGGCTAAATGATGATTTAATAATATAATACCATTGCTGTAAATAGTGTCAAAAAACACTCTCTGGGAAAATCTTCACTGGAACTGCCACGAATATGTAGTTTCCTTCAAGAACCTTTACTTGCTGTGACAGTTAAAATTTATTCCATTAATACTGTTTTATATTAATTATTATTACTATAAAATGTAAGCAGATAAATAGTTCTTTGTTTTATTTTTAACAAATTCAAAACTTTGATTTTAATCGGAGGTTAGAATTTATATGCACAAGGGAAAAAAGGATCAAATGTCTTTACCGCCTATACAGATTGCTTTAGATGTGCTTGATTTGCCCAGGGCGATTAAAATAGCAGAAGAAGCTGTAAATGGTATACTTGCAGAAACTGGCGATAAATCCAGGGCCTGGATTGAAATCGGAACTCCCCTTATAAAATCTGAAGGAATGAATGCAGTCCGTGAAATGAGGAAAAAATTCCCCGGTTCAATAATATGCGCTGACATGAAAACTATAGATGCCGGGGCTGCTGAAATTGAAATGGCAGCAAAAGCCGGTGCCAATATAGTTTTTATTCTTGGTTGCTCGCCTGATTCATGTATCAGTGAGTCGGTTCTTTCTGCAGAAAAATATGGTGTAGAAATTGCTGCAGATATGCTATCAGTAGCTGATCCAGTAAAGCGTGCAGTTGAATTGGAAGAAATGGGTGTGGACATAATCAATATACACGTTGGCCTTGACCAGCAGGTATTGGGAATAAAACCTATCAGTCTTGTCAAAGACATTGCAAAAGCAATATCAGGCAAAGCTAAAATATCCGTTGCCGGAGGCTTAAACAGTGAAACTTCCGTACTGGCATGGGAAGCTGGCGCTGATATAATTATTCTTGGCGGTTCACTTTATAAAGCTGCCAGGCCAGATGAATCAGTCCGGAAAATAATCCAGTCCTTAAAAACCAAAAAACCCATAATCAGCAAAGAATTTGTTAAATTCGGGCCGGAACAAATCAAAGATGCTTTTATGAAATTAAGCACATCCAATATCAGTGACGCCATGCATCGTACTGGCGAGCTGTGTGTCTAAAACCTGTATGGGTAGGGGAACCCGGCGAGCTGAAATTTGCCGGAACAGCCGTAACGGTAAGGACTTATAATGGGGATTGGAGCGCACCGGTGCAGGCAATCGATCATGCAGGGCCCGGAGATGTCATAGTTATTGATGCCTGCGGGGGCGATATCGCAGTATGGGGAGAGCTTGCAACACATAGCTGCCTTGTTAAAAAAATAGCTGCGGCAGTCATTGATGGAGCTGTGCGCGATATAGATGATATACGCAGGCTTAAGTTTCCTGTTTTTGCGCGATATTTTACGCCAACCGCAGGAGAGCCTAAAGGCTTTGGAGAAATTAATACACCCATTAAAATAAGCGGCAGGAAAATCGAGCCCGGGGACTGGATTATCGGTGATGAAAGCGGCATCATTGTAGTACCCCGCCATAATGCCCTTGAGATAGCAAACCGGGCTATTGATGTGCTTGAGAAAGAAAACCGGATACGGGAGGAGATAAAACGCGGCTCAACTTTGGGCCAGACTGTATATCTTCAAAAATGGGATATTAAGAAGTGAGCCCATTGTTCCCATGCCCTTAAAATGCATTAGAATAATACTGCCTGGTTTTTATAACTTTTAGCTGTCTTTTTATAGATTACCGTTATCCGCCTGCTTGACTTTAAGCAGCATTCCCTCAATAGATACTATGTCAACAACAGAATCTTTTTTTATCACTTTTCCATCAAAGGATTCTGCTTTCCATATCTCTCCATGAGTTTTTATCATTCCTGCTGGGTTTAAATCTTCAATTGCTACCCCTGTTGTTTTGATCATGCCGGCAGTCCCTGTTACAGGCTTATTTCTGTGCGCCTTATATACTGCCCTGATTACTATTATCAGGAAAGCTGAAATTGATACGGAAATACCAATTATCAGGCCCCGAGCTATTTGCAGATACGGCGCTGCAGTATCAATAAGTATAAATGAACCTATTATCATAGAAGCCACTCCTGCTATTGATAATATGCCCCCAAGGGCTAATTTTAAATCAAGGACAAAAAGAATAATTGCAGCTATTATTAATGCAAGACCTGCATAGTTTGTTGGAAGAATGCTGAATGAATAAAAACCAAGTATTATAAATATAACGCCAAGAGCGCCTGATATGCCCAGGCCGGGTTGTGAGAATTCATATATTATGCCAAGAAGGCCCAGGGTAAAAAGTATATAAGCTATATTAGGATTTATCAGGACATGCAGGAACCTGGAAACAAAACCCATCTCCAATGTTCTTGATGTGTAGTTAGTGCCGGAAAGCTCAAAAGCATTACCCTGCTTTTTTATAATTGCGCCATCTATCTTTTTTATAAGCTCATCAGTATCAGAAGAAATATTATTTATAACGTTTAATTCAAGAGCCTGGGCAGATGTAATTGATACGCTTTGCCTTATTGCTTCTTCGGCCCAAACGGCATTCCGGCCGTTTAGGTTCGCAAGGTTTTTTATAAATGATACAGAATCATTGACTATTTTATCCATCTGCTCTTCTGTTACGCCCTGGTCGCTTCCAAGTGTTACGGGATGAGCTGCGCCTATGCTTGCATTCGGGCTCATGGAAGCAATATCGCTTGCATAAACAATAAAAACACCTGCTGAGGCAGCTCTTGCGCCCTCCGGATATACCAGGGTAATTACTGGTATTGGAGTACTTATCATATTAAGAGCAATTTCCCTCATGGATGTTTCAAGTCCCCCCGGAGTGTCAATAAGCATAATAAGCGCGGCCTGTTCCTTTTGTGCCTCTGCAAGGGATTTCTCAATATAGTTAGATATGACCGGATTAATAATACCTTCAATTTTACAGATAATATATTTATTTATTTCTTTTACATTCCCAGGGTCCTGCATGTCTGCATTATTTTGAAGATTATCATCTCCATATAAGCCGGAGGGCAGCAAAGCAGAAAACATCAATAGCAGCACTGCACCAAATATCAATGATAGAATAGAAGCGCTTATGAATTTTTTACCTTTTATCTTAAATGGCATTTTAAAATCCGCTATAATATTATATTTATTACTTTTGATTAATAATCTTACCAGTATTGCCCGTGTTTGCAAAACCTGTAATTATTTTTCAGGGGCTTTTGAGAGTAAAGGATTTTAAAAGTAATCCTTTTAATAATTAACAAGTAATTAATAATCAGTATTTTTTTTATTTACTGTTCTATTTTCCAGGATTTTTGCTTTAACTAATCTTTTGAATTTTTCTGCAACTTTTACTGCATTTTTTGCATCAATTAAAGAGGGGTCTTCAAATTCAGGATATCTTGTTTCCACTGCAAATACACTTAACTCAGCCCCCGAATCTTTTAATTTTAATACAGAGGGATCTTTTTTACCTGCAACAATTACAAGATCCTCTATATCATGTGTTTTTTGAAATTCAATATCCAAAAATACATGAAATGCTTTCATGTATTTTTCTGCCGCCTGTTGGGCATGAAAACATATTATATCGGTTAAAGGTTCTTTCAGTTTAAGCTCTCTTTTAGAAACTGAAATGTCCCTGTCGGCTTTTTTAATCCAGCTATCTATAATATCATTTTTAGTTTTTTTCATAGATAGATTTTCCTTTTGCAATTACTGTAGTTACAAAAGCCTGGGGAACATCACTCCACTCAATTACTTCTTCCGGAGTATAAACAATGATGTCTTTGGGGATTAAAATTCCAGCCAGTGCTTTATAAATTGGAACTGAACGTTTATACCTTGGCAATTTTGATTTCATAATAACAAGTATATCAATATCACTATTCTTATCAGGACTTCCGTAAGCATATGAACCAAATAAAATGATTTTTTGGGGATTGACTGCATCTACTATTTTTCTGGCAATTATATCAATAGTATCCTTTTTATTTTCTTTAATTTTATTTACTTTTGCAGTCATTTTCCGGGAATTATTTTTGATTTAATATTTATAATTTAATACTATTTAAATCATATATAATATAAATGCCAATAGCAAATGAAATTAATCCAAAAAAATATTTTAATTAAGTTTGATCCAAAATGTAATTTTTATTAAGCATTAATATTGGAATTGAAGTGCCGTTTAAACCTTTATTATTTTTCCCGGAAGTTTACGTGATGAATTCAAGGATTTTTTCTTTTTCTTTATCAGTAAAATCATTGCCATACATCCGCAAAAAAACATGCTTTTTTAAATCTCCGTCTCCGTATTTTTCCCTGATTCCGCAAACCATGATTTCTAAAGACATGCGGGACATGGAAAGGCTCATAAGAAGCCTTTTTTTACCTGGAACTTTCATGAGCATCTCCCGGTAAACTTTTTCTATAGAGTTTTCTTTATTATTCATTTATAACTTCCCTTAGCAGTTTGCCTGCGCCCAGTTTAGCGGCCCAGTTTTTTATGTAATTTAAGTCAGTGTTTTCTTTCAGCAGGTTTTTAACATCATTTAGCTGCATTTCTGAATGACTGTCTTTTGCCCATATTAATTTTGATATTATGAGGTCTTCAATGCTTACAATATAAATAAAATCACTGTTAAGCTTAAACCGTTTTCTGCGGCCAAACTCTTCTTTTCTATACTCTGTGTCTTTGCGGATTATAAAGTCAACTTTTATTAACTCTGTTAAATGTATTATCTTGAACATGCCTTTTTGGTTAATTGATGATTTTATCATTTCCTTGCTGATATAATAACTATCCGAAAAAACATTATAGAATTTATCAATTTCGGCAATTTCAACAACAATGTCTATGTCGCGTGTCATTCGGGGTATTGAATAATATCCCATAGCAATTGAGCCTGTAAGCATATATGGTATTTTATTTGAGTTGAGTTTTTTAACAACACTTTTTAAAACAGCCAGTTCATCAATCATATTCTTTAATGCATAAGCAAATTTACATAATTTTAAATTTAATATTTTATATAAATAATTATACAACCATGCCAAATTATTGCCATTTTCAATTTTTTACCAGTTTTTTGGTATAATATATATAAAGATTCAAATATTATAAAAGGCCAGAAGATATATGAAAACAATTACAATAAACCAGGAAATTTTAATTGAGGGTGCAACTCCTGATGCAATTTATGAAATATTAATGGATTCAAAAAAGCATTCTTCTCTTGTTAATTCCACAGCTATCATCAGTACTGAGATTGGTGGAAACTTTGAGGTATATGATGGATACATAAATGGAACAAACATTGAACTTGTAAAGAACAGCAAGATTGTCCAGAAATGGCGAGGTGATGAGGACTGCTGGCCGAAGGACCATTTTTCAAATCTTACAATTAATCTGGAAAAAGTAAATAAAGGAACTAAAATAGAGCTTGTACAGGAAGATGTACCTGAGGATTGCGCTGAGGATTTTGACAGGGGCTGGCATGATTTCTACTGGAATCCTATGAAGGAAATGTTTAAGTAAGGGGACGTTTTACAGACCAAATAAAACACGCGCAGTTTTTTTTGGGTCATGGCGGACAAATTCTTTTGAACATAAAATATCTTCTTTTATTATTTTTACCCTTCCCGGCAGGCTGCTGCTGTCATCAATGACAATATATGAGTTTTTTGCAGCATGTTTTGTAAGCAGTTTTCCGGACACAGGAGCAGTATTTAATATAAGGTAGTCAATATTGCCTCCAAGATATTTTTCCACCATAAAAAAGTGGTCAGATACCTTATAATTATCTGTTTCTCCCGGCTGAGTCATAATATTGCATATGTATATTTTAACTGCTTTTGATTTGCTTACAGCATGGGCAACGCCCTTTACCAAAAGATTGGGTATAATGCTTGAGAACAGGCTTCCGGGCCCAAGAATAATAATATCTGCTTCACTGCATGCTTTTATTACCCCGGGATATGCCTCAGGTTCCCAGGGGTCAAGGAAAACCTCTTTTATTGAGCCATGGTGATTTATAATTTTAGTCTGGCCCAGCACTCTTGAACCGTCCTCAAATACTGCTCCAAGCACAATGTTTTCTGTTGTTGATGGCAGCACCCTGCCTTTTATGGACAGGATATTGCTTGCTTCAAGTATTCCTTTTGCAAAACTTCCAGTAATATCTGCCATTGCTGTAATAAAAAGGTTGCCAAATGAATGGCCGCTTAAGCTGGATTTGCCTTTAAACCTGTATTGAAAAAGTTCCGGCATGAGCGAATCCGCCTCAGCAAGAGAAACTATGCAGTTTCTTATGTCGCCCGGCGGGGGCATATTATAATCCTTCCTTAATCTGCCGGAACTGCCGCCATCATCAGTAACGGTAACAATTGCAGTTATATCATCTGCAAAATCCTTTATGCCGGCAAGTATGGTTGAAAGACCTGTGCCGCCGCCAATGCCTGCAGTTTTAAGATTTTTTATCATATTAAAATATTTCTTCTATATTTACATTTTATTATATAGAATATAATGAAATATCAAAATATCCTTTAAATTTATTTTATAAATAACAGGGGAAATTCCCAGTATTTAAGCAATATTTTAAGGAGAGCGCATGGAAATAATAATCAGGAAGGACTATGGGCAGATGAGCATATCTGCCGCCGAAATTATTGCAGGGCTTGTAAAAGACAAGCCGGATTGTGTAATAGGGCTTGCAACCGGAAGTACACCAATAGCTACCTACAGGCATCTTATACACCTGCATAAAGAGCAGGGGCTTGATTTTTCAAATGTAAAGACCTTTAACCTTGACGAGTACCTTGGCATAGGAATAGATTTGGGCAGGCCTTATGAAACTGACCAGAGTTATGCAAGATTTATGCATGAAGAACTGTTCAAGCATATAAATATTAAAAAAGAAAATATACATATTCCCGACGGGCTGGCAAAAGAACCTGAAAAATTCTGCGCATGGTATGAGGAAGAAATAAAAAAAGCCGGCGGTATTGATTTGCAGCTTCTGGGAATAGGGGGAGACGGGCACCTTGCTTTTAATGAGCCCGGTTCATCACTTTTTTCTAGGACAAGGGTACAGGCCCTGGCAAAGCAGACACTGGATGATAATTTTGAAAGTTTTTACAGCAAAGCAAATGTAAAAAGGGAAGATATGCCCCATTATGCCATCACTATGGGGGTCGGGACAATACTTGAATCAAAACATGCCTTAATGATTGCCAGCGGAGCTAAAAAGGCAGGGATTATAGCAGAGGCGCTTGAAGGATGCGTTACATCAAAAGTAACAGCATCTGCCCTGCAGCTTCATCCCGGCAGGGTGACTGTCATGCTCGATGAAGGGGCATCATCAAAGCTGACATGGAGCATTAACTGATATCCGGGTAAATCAATAGATTTAAGATAGCTGAAAACTTTACTGGCAAAGAAAATTAATAAATTTCCTCGGTTTCTTCTTTTGTATAGAAGAGATTCTTATACTCTTCCTGGTCAAGCGTGCCCTCATTATTTAAAAGATATCCCCAGGCATCTTTTCTCCTGGCAAACGCAATTTCTTCAAGTTTTTTAAGCTTTTCAGTTATTTTCTGTTTTGCCATCATATCTTTTAATTTATTAAACAAATCAATGCTGCCAAAAACAAATATGCCCTCGTCAAGGATTTTTGAAGCAACCATATGTTCAAAAGTGTCGAAATTCAGTTGTTCTGCCACCCTTTGAATATCTTTAATTATATAATCTATTTCTTCCCTGTATGCAGGATTTTTAAGCAAATAGTATTTTTCTTCATAAATAGAATTGTCCAGCTTTGAAATTATGCCATCATCAAGCCCGCTGGTTATTATTATAATATCAAGATCAGAACCTCTTACTATTTCTCCCGTTGACGGCTCCGGCCGAAGCTCAGCATGAGCCATATTGTAAACTATATCACCTGCAAGTATAAAAGCTGCTCTTTCCATGATTTGCCGGCGGTATTTTTGTGAATTTACAATTCTTGATATTAGTTCTTTTGAAAGCTCAAGTTTGTCTTTGCTTATAATCATAATCTTATCTGCGAGTGCTTCAGCTTTTTTATTAACTTGCAGATAATCTGTTTTTAAACCTGCAACAGTGTATGTGAGAAATTCGCGCATTATTGAGGGTGAAAGCCTTGCAAAACCGTCAACCCGTTTATCAAGCCTCAGGTATTTATTGCCAATGATTTTTACAATTATGCCTGGAGAAATGTTGCAAATGCGCCAAATTAAAAGAGCATCCTGCCCGACATTATCAATTATCTCTTTTCCTCTTAAGGGCCCGCTCTTTTTTAAAAGGTTAATTATTTTATCTATTACTTCCGGTGTTTGCATAAATTACTAACCCAGGTTATTTTTTATGGCCTGGGCAACTGATGCAGCCAGCATCCCTGTTTCTTCTTCAGTGGGGCCCTCGACCATAACCCGGCACATAGCCTGTGTGCCTGAATACCTTACAAGGACCCTTCCGGAATCTGACAGTTCTTTTTCCGCTTTTTTAATTGAGGCGGTTATTTCCGGGTAATCCTCAAGAGGTGGTTTGCTTTTAACATTCACATTAATTGTAACCTGCGGAAATACCTGCATTATTTTGGCAAGCTCCGAAAGAGGCTTGTTTTCATTTTTTAAAACATAAAGAAGCTGGAGAGCAGAAAGTATTCCGTCACCTGTAGTGTGGTGGTCAAGAAATATGATATGCCCCGACTCTTCACCCCCGATTATTGCATCTTTTTTCTGCATCTCTTCAAGTACATACCTGTCGCCCACTTTAGCCTGTACATGCTCTATGTCCATTTTTTTAAGTGCTACTGATAATCCCATATTGCTCATAATTGTTGTAACAAGAATATTGTTTTTAAGCCTGTTTTCCTGTTTTAACCTGGCAGCGCAGATTGCAAGAACCTGGTCACCGCTTAAAGTTTCGCCTTTTTCATCAACAACAATCAGCCTGTCCCCGTCACCATCAAAAGCAAGCCCTATATCTGCTTTTGTTTGCAGTACTTTTTGCGCAAGACCCTCTGGGTGCAGGGCACCGCAGTTTAAGTTTATATTCATTCCGTCAGGATTTACATTAAGGGAGGTTACCTGGGCCCTCATTTCTTTAAACAGCAGCGGAGCAACCTTATACGTAGCCCCGTTTGCGCAGTCCAGTACTATTTTCATATTTTCAAGATTAAGGTTTCTTGGCAGGGAATTTTTTAAAAACACTATATACCGGCCAAGGGCATCGTCTTCCCTGTAAGCCCTTCCAAGTTCCTCAGGTAAAGCAACTTTTTCGCTCATCCAGTCTGAAAGTATGAGCTCTTCCATTTTCAGTTCCTGCTCATCAGTTAATTTAAAACCTTCTTTTGAAAATATCTTTATTCCATTATCTTCAAAAGGATTGTGTGAGGCAGAAATCATTATCCCTGCATCTGCATCTATATTAGTTGTTATAAATGCAACGCCTGGAGTGGGAATCGGCCCTATTATAATTGCATCAGCGCCCATTGAAGTTATTCCTGCAACCAGGGCATTTTCCAGCATATATCCTGAAAGCCTTGTGTCCTTTCCAATTGCTATTTTGGGCCTGTGGCCTTTCTTTTTTAAAATATAAGTTACAGCCTGGCCTATTTTTATTGCCATTTCAGCTGTCATAGGATATTTATTTGCCACACCCCTTACACCATCCGTACCAAATAACTGGCCCATCTTTTATTTCCTTTCTGCAAGTTCATGAATCTGTTTTAATTTTATGACTGTATTGGGAGGGTAATAGCCCCTTGCTGTTGTGTTCGGGTAAAGAAGCACGTCCCTGCCCAGTAAACTGCCGGGAGCAGTAACGCTGTTGCATCCGGTCTCAACGCCATCAGCAAATATTGCGCCAAATTTTCTCAGTCCTGTCTCATATTTTTTACCACCAATATTTAATATTATTTTTGATTCAATAATTTTTAAATTTGCAAGTTTTGTGCCTGCCCCCAGATTGACTTTGCCCAGTATGCTGTCTCCTATGTAAGCAAAATGGCCCGCCTTGCTTGCGCCAAGCATTACTGCTGTTTTCATTTCAGTTGTGTGGCCTATTACGCATTTATTTCCAATAATCACATTTCCCCTTATATATGCGCCCTGTCTTATCTCATTGTAATCATTAATTATTGTCGGTCCCTTTATGAGCGCCCCGGATTCAATAATATTGCCGCTGCCAATATAAATATCATTATCCATAAAAACTGCGCCTGCATATATTATCGAGGCGCCCTGAAGCGTCTGCCCGTCTTTTGTAACAGTATTATTCACTGTATCTATTTCAAAACCTGATTTAATGACTTTGCCTTCATATATAATCATATCCTTTGCTACAAATGACCCGTCCTGCCTCAATCCTGAAACATTTGGCGCAATATTATCTTTTATATATCCCTTAATATTTTTTAAGCCATCCCATACATATTCAGCATTTTTAAAAAGCTCCTTTAACTTGTTGCTTTCAAGATCAAAAAAATCTTTTGCTTCCAGCATAAAACTGCCCCTTTGCTTAGAAATGATATTATTCAGTTTACTTTACAGAAAATGCCCCAATTGAAAAAAATAGATTTAACTGCCAACCCCAAACTTGTGTTTTATGGACAACGGATAATACAGGCGGGGTTTTTAGAAAAAATTATAATTGTTTTTTCAATATTGGCAATGATTTTTTAATTCTGCAGCATTGATAAATATCAGGGTTGATTAAATGAAACAATTTACATGAAGGCACTTAATATATAATCTGGTAAAAAATATACAAATCAAATATACTATATTCAGTAATTACTTATAATAATTTTATAAGGCATGTGGGGATATAAATAATGAAACAGGAAAATTTTTCATTTAAAGCGCAAGATGGCAAAGATATATTTTTCTACAGATGGCTTGCTGATAATACTTCTGTAATTGATAGAAGCATTAATGAAGACAACAGCTCCGGGAATAAAAGTAATAGTTCCCCAAAAGCTGTTGTCCATATCATACATGGCATGGGGGAACATGCCGGAAGATATGCAGGATTTGCAGAGGCTTTAACGGATAATGGTTTTGCCGTATATGCAGCAGACCAGAGGGGGCATGGAAAAACTGCAGGCAGCAGGGAAAACCTGGGCCATTTTGCAGATAAAAATGGCTGGCTTACTGTTGTTGATGACCTAAAGATTTTTACAGGAATAATTATAAGAGAGAATCCAGGTGTCCCGGTTTTTTTATTTGGCCACAGCGCAGGCGCAATGCTTGCACTGGATTATATAGTAAAATACCCGGAAAATTTAAGAGGTGTTGTAATGACCGGCACTTCAGGCAACCCTGGATTATTAGGATATGCCGGAATAATACTTGCAAAACCAGTAATTAAAAGAGGCGGGCCTTCAGCAAAAAGCCCGCTTCATAAAAGGCTGCTATTTGAAAAATATAATTCATATTTTAGGCCCAACAGGACATCTGCAGACTGGATAAGCAGGGATGAAAAAGAAGTGGACAAAATGCTTGCAGACCCTTACTGCTACCAGCTCTTTTCAGCAGAATTTTATGCTGATTTGGCAAGAGCATCGCTGAGGGTTAACAGCCCTTCATTTATTGGAAAAATTCCAGAGGATTTGCCTTTTCTTATAGCATCCGGAACAAAATGCGCTGTCGGGGCTTTTACAAAAGGAGTTAAAAGCGTGTACAGATCTTTTGTTAAAGCTGGCATTAAAAATGTGGATCTCAAACTCTACGAAGAAGCCAGGCATGAAATTATTAATGAGATAAACAGGCAGGAAGTAATTGGCGATATAATTTCCTGGATCAGCAATAAATTATAAATGAAAAAACAAGCGCTCTGCCAGCAAGCAGCATTGCTTCATAAGCAAGCTGGTAACTGTTCTCGCTATCATCTTCCATAAGAAGTTTTGCACTTTTTATGCAGAGCCTGGTTTTTTTTATATAGAATAACTTTTGTTTATGACCCGTTTCCAGGTAAAAAGTTTTCTGCAATTTTTTTAAATTCTTTTAATTGTCCCTGTTCCCAGGCGCTATCCTTGTTAAGCTCTTTTGCCATAAGGGATGCAACCTTAGGAGCAGCTTCAATTGCTGACCGGGCGTCCTGGAAAAGCGTTCTTCGCCTGCGAGCAAGAAAATCCTCTACTTTTAGCGCCATTTCTTTCCTGACGGCCCATATAACTTCGCCGGCCTGTATGGATAAATTTTTATGCAAATCATCCTTATATAAAGGATTGCTGTCTATTAGTCTTTTAAGTTCGGGGGCATCTGCCCCATATAAACTTAATCTGCCGAACTTTCCTGCATCCTGGTGGTATGCATGAATCCTTTGATCCTTCGTAATAGATTTTATATATGGTAAACCGGCAATTTTAGCAGCTTGTTTAATTGTATCTTCTGCCATTTTTCTATAAGTTGTCCATTTACCTCCAGTTATTGTTAGCAGGCCGCCATCGGATACTTGTATAAAATGTTCACGTGAAATATCTTTAGTTTTGCTTTCACTTTTTATGCTTACCAAAGGACGCAGTCCGGCAAACATGCTTAAAATATCATTTTCACACGGATCTTTTTCAAGGTATTGCCTTGCATGTTTGAGAATGAATTCAATTTCATAATCAAAGGGCCTGGGTTCGATTTCAATATTGTTAACTGGAGTGTCAGTAGTGCCAACAACTAAATAGCCCTGCCAGGGAATAGCAAACAGTACCCTGCCATCTTCTGTTTTAGGCACCATTAATGCTGCATCACCTGGAAGAAATGACCGGTTAAGAACAATATGCGCCCCCTGGCTTGCTGAAATCATTTTATTGGCATCAGGGTCCTCCATCTGGCGAATCCGGTCGGCAAATACTCCAGTGGCATTTATTATAATTTTTGCTTTAATTCTGTACTGCCTGCCAGTTTCATGGTCCAATGCAATTACAGTATCGATCTTATTATTAGACTTAATTAATTCTTTAACTTCAAAATAATTAAGAATCACGGCTTTATTTTTAACTGCAGTTTCTGCCATATTTATTATCAAGCGGGCCTCATCAAATTGTCCGTCATAATAGAGCACTCCCGATTTTAGGCCGCTGGTCTCTATATTAGGAATCATATCTATAACTTTTTTTCTTGATAATATTCTGGAATGCCCAAAACTATATTTTCCTGAAAGAATATCATAAAGTGTTAACCCGGCCCCATACAAAGAAAATTCCCACCATTTATAATTAGGAATGACAAAAGGGCATTTGCTCACAATATGAGGCGCATTTTGCAGCAGCAATCCTCGCTCATGCAGAGTTTCCAGTACAAGTTTTACATTACCCTGCTGCAGGTATCTTACCCCGCCGTGTATCAGTTTTGTGCTTCTGCTTGAAGTTCCTTTTCCAAAATCATATTTTTCAAGTAAAAGTGTCCTGTATCCCAGTGCAGAGGCCTCAATCGCGCAACCTGCCCCGGTTGCCCCGCCGCCAATAATAACTATATCCCATACCTGGTTTCTGGATTCTATTCTATCTATCATTTCTGTTCTGTTCATTTAAGACTCCCTGGTTAATTTTAGTAATGATTTTACTGGGTTATAGTAGCTGATGCAATTATTTTGGATTTGCTGCCTGCGGGATTTTGGCAAATGACCTGGCCCATTTTAATAGGGGGGCGGATTTTCATTTTCCTCAACTCACTGATAATATCTAACATTAGAGGTTTTGGCACAGGCTCAAGGCTTCTTACGGGCAGCCTGCAGGATTTGGAAGTTTAACATGCGAGCCGGTATCAGCATCAAGAAGAAAATACTGCCATTTTATTGCCCGAAGCAGGCTGCCGCTGTGGCACATACTGAGCATTAATAAACAGGCTATTCAGCTGCAAGGCTTCTTAAATGCATGCCGGCAAGCAGGTACCCTACCACATATTCAAACATCCCCGGGTATTTTACAGCGGCCCACAAAAGAAGCAGCCAGTAATACTTCCTGCCGCTGCCCTTAATACCAAGAAACCATACCGAGCCAAACAGCGCCCTTATCTGGTATTTTTCAAGTTTTAAACTGAAAGCTTTTCTTTTTACAGGCTTGAATTCCCTGATAAAGGTCTTAATCCTCTCATTGTAGGCCCTCGGATTATAAATTGTGTCAAGTATTTTTTTATATCCTTTAAACAGTGTCGCTGTGTCCATTTTAGGAATAAAATTTAATGTGGATTTAAACGTATTATTTGCTGAAGACTCGCTTATTATCCTGTTATTTTCTTCCAGTCTTTTATGCAGCCTGGTTTTGGGCAAAGCAGTTAAAAGCCCCACCATTGCAAATATTATGCCGCTGCCCTGTATAAAATCTATCTGCCTCTGGAAAATCGAGGGGGTATCGCTGTCAAAGCCGACAATAAAGCCTCCCTGCACTTCAAGACCTGAGTTCTGTAATTTTTTAACGGAGCCTACAAGATCCCTTTTACTGTTTTGTTGTTTGCAGCATTCCTCAAGGCCCTTCTCGTCTGGAGTTTCTATACCGATAAAAACTTTTCCAAATCCCGCATCCACCATCAGTTTTATA
This sequence comes from Actinomycetota bacterium, assembly GCA_016870615.1. Lineage (GTDB taxonomy): Bacteria > Actinomycetota > Humimicrobiia > Humimicrobiales > Humimicrobiaceae > VGAZ01. The sequence goes on from VGAZ01000009.1 coordinate 27,632, forward strand.
AGCTCCTCATCATCTGAAAGGTTAATTGATACCTGGGTGTTAAAAACAAAGGGGTATTTCCTCTCTTGCTGCCATTTTATTATTGCAGGCAGCACTTCTTTTTTTAATTTTGATTTATTGCCGATAAGATTATCATCAACAAAAAACACACTGCTTCGCCAGCCGGCCGTATAAAGCGCATCAAGCTCTGCGATTACCTGCAGGGTAGTCTTTGTGCGTGGAAATCTTCCGTTTAGAATCACTACATCGCAGAATTCACAATCAAATGGACAACCCCTTGAATACTGCAGGCTCATGGAAAAATAAGCTGAAATATTTATAAGTTTCCATTCAGGAACCGGGGAAAGGGATATATCAGGAAAACCGGGTGCCTCATAGATTTTTTTTAATGAGCCCTGCTTTACATCTTTAATAAAGCTGTCCATAACATTTTCAGCTTCACCTAAAAACACGTGATCAACCTGGCTATGCTCTATAATGCCTGATGAAAATAGCGGCCCGCCTGCCACTACTGGTTTTTGCGCCTGTTTTACTCTTTTTATTATTGCCATTGCAGACTCTTTCTGCACTATCATTCCGCTTATAAATACATAATCCGCCCACTCAATATCGGATTGATTAAGCCTGGTTGTGTTTGTATCAATAAGCTTCTTGTTCCAGCTTTTGGGCAGCATTGCAGATATGGTCAGGAGCCCGAGAGGCGGGTATGCCGCTCTCCTGCCCAGCACCCTCATTACATTTTCAAAACTCCAGAAAGTTTTTAAATACTGAGGGTAAACAAGCAATATATTTTTTATATCATCTTTATCATTTTTCATTTATTTTTATTCCTGCCTTTTTTATATACTTTAAATTAATATAGTTGCCAAAACTGCATTATTATCCGGAAGCCCTGTTTTATAAATAACTTTAGCCTCGCAGCTATTTCGGCAAAACCATTATTTAAGCTTTATGGAGTATTGCAGATAAATATATGCATGTAAAGCATGAAGGGTGCAAAATCACGTAAATTTTATGTAAAATATTTTAAATAAAATATATGTGGAAATAAGATTATGGCATCTTTTTTTAAAACAATTAGGCCAGGCCTATTCGCCAATTATTTTCACCAGCACTCTTTTTTTTCGCCTGCCGTCAAATTCACCGTAAAATATCTGTTCCCAGGGGCCTGTGTCAAGCTTTCCATCAGTAACAGCAACAACTACTTCCCTGCCCATTATTGTCCTTTTTAAATGAGCGTCTGCATTGTCTTCATAACCATTATGCATGTACATATCATATGGTTTTTCAGGCGCAAGTTTTTCAAGCCATTTTTCAAAGTCATTGTGCAGGCCTGACTCATCATCATTTATGAAAACGCTGGCTGTTATGTGCATTGCATTGCACAATAGCAGCCCTTCCTTTATGCCACTTTCATCAAGGCATTTATTAACCTGGGATGTGATGTTAATAAACTGGCGCCTTTCTGTTGTGTTAAACCACAATTCTTTCCTGTAACTTTTCATGTATTCCTCCAATAGAAAATTAGCAAATATTTTTAAATAGCAGGCAGCAGATTAAAAACATTATCAAATATTAAAGACTAATATAAAAAAGGTTTAGGCATTCTCAGTTATTGTCGAATACAAATTTTTCCGGATAGCATGCTTTCATGGTTTCTATTATGGCTTCCTCTATTGCGCCCCTGCCATAACCAAGTTTTTCTGCAGTATCTGTTGCATCAAAATAGAGATAGTCTGTCATTATATGCTTCATAAGATGCCTTGCTTCAAGCCCGCCTTCAAGGCCCTGCTTTTTGAATTGCCTCTCTATCATTGCCCCTGCAGCTATTGCCAGCCACCGTGGTATATTTATGATTTTCTTTTTTTCACCTATTGCATCCATCATCATTTCAAGCATGTCGTTAAAGGTGCGGTTTTGGTCCCCGACAGGGTATCTTTTGCCGTGCTCCCCACTTTCCAATGCCCCGATAATTGCCTGGCCCACATGCTGGGCAGTTATCATATTTGTCCCACCCTGGGAAAATATATTGTATTGCCTTTTGCAAATCTATCAAGCAGCACGTCTTTCCATAGGGGTATGCGGTTTGGCATTGAACCAAATATATAAGGCAACTCAAGAACCATCACTGCCATGCTGTCTTTTCCTGCTGCTATTACTCTTTCTGCCTGCTCAACACGGCACCTTATATAAGGATGATGCCTGGCAAGCTCTTTCTGCGGCCATATCCTGTCAAAATATGCAAAGTATGAATTAAGAAGCACAAATTTTTTAACCCCTGCCCTTCGGGCGGCATTTGCAACTTTTTGCACTGACTCAACCAGCCGGAAGCGGAAAAATTCATATGCAGGAGCCGGAGGTGTTATCCTGTCATCTGGCCCTACAGCATAAACCATGCAGTCATGCCCTTCAAACCGCTTCTGGAGATCATCTTCTGTAAGCCCAAACACATCACCAAACTGGACATTGACTTCAGAAGGATACCAGTCACCAAGCACAACATCATCTATTGCAAGTGTATTTACCGAATATCCTCTGCTCAAAGCAACCTGGAGTGCATGGAAGCCTAAAAAACCTGTTCCGCCCACAATCATTATCCTCATGCTGAACCCCTTCTTCCGCAATATTTATAGATTTAAAAACAATGTATTTTAAAAAAATAAAAGCACTTAATAAATAGCAGCGTTTTATATTGCGCAATATTAATGCCATTTAAGTAGTTCCGGACGCTTCTTTCTTAAGTTTTAAGATAAAACTTTCTTTTTCCTCTGCAGTGCCGGTTTTTATTATTTCCTTAACTTTTTTCCATGCATCAGGGCAATCCTTGTAATTAATACCGGTAATCTTATGAATAGCCCTGTCAATATCCTTCTTATTTTCTTTTGTGACCTCTATTCCTGCAGTTTTTAAGATTTGTTCCAATTGCCTGAAATAACAGGACATTTTTAATCACCGCCTTTGAAATGGTTTTAATACAGCGTATGAAATTACAATAATTTTAATGCTATAATATCATATATTGTTTATTAGATATCAGTTTTTATTATTAAATTTGTTAAATAAATAAGATGTTTTCCTTTATCCAGGTAAAAGGAAGGACATGGGATGAAAAAAACATATTTTATAATTTTTATCCTGTTCTTTAGTGCCATGCTAACCACTGTTTCTTTTAATTGCGGCTGCCTTAACTCATCAGCATCCAGAACAGCAGATAATTTAGCTGCAAAAGGCATAGAAGATGCTGATCCAACCCAGGATGCTGCAAAGACTCCTGTAGATACATCAGGTACTGAAAATGAAACAACTGCTCCCGTAAATGTGGGTAATCTGGAAACACCCTCAATAAATGAAGATGATGTAATACTGGAATTTACCGTTATAACAAAAGAAATCAACGAGCTGGAATCTGATGGTAAAAGGGAGATTATTGCAAAATATCCCTATTTTGAGCACCAGGACAGCGAAGATATATTTTATGCTGCAAATAATACAATAAAAAATGATTATATTGATTTCTGGATAAATGATTTCAGGGATATCACAGATGAGGCATTTGAATATATGAGGGAGGATACGCCCGGGCCCCTGGGTCTTGATATCAACTACAGTATAGAATATATGGATAACAGGTGCGTAAGTATACTTTTGTATAGCTTTTCCTATACCGGCGGGGCGCATCCGAATACTTTTTCTTCTTCATACAATTATGATATTGAAAAAAGAAAAGATATATTGCTTTATGACCTTTTTGCAGAAGGGTATAACTACCTGGGTTTTTTATCATCATATTGCTATGAAGACATAAAAAATAAATACACTGAAATAGACGTGGATCCTGCAGATATGGAGGACTGGATAATTGACGGAACAGACCCTTCCAAACCGGATAATTTCAGGGACTTTAACTTAACTGCTGATTCACTGATGATTACTTTTGACCCTTATGAGGTCGGCCCTTATGCGATGGGGGCTTTCATAGTGTTTGTGCCTTATGCAGAATTTAAAGGCAATATTCTTTACCCTTAAACATGAAAAAAATTACAGTGATAAACCTTATAAACTTGCAGCCTGTCTCAAAAACCGTATTTTAAAACCATTTTTATATGGTAAAAATATATTTGCTTTTTTCACTGAAAATCAGTAAACATATGCATTTGTTACATACTGCTGTACCATTCTGTGAGTATTGAAAAAAGAAGCATTTATAGCTATGGAATTCAAGTTTATCATAAAGGCTCGCGGCATCTTTCTCATCACTGCTGTGGCTATCATCAGCAACAGAGCCTATTGCCCAGCCGGTAATTCCTTCAATGCACCCTTCTATCCACCAGCCATCCAGTATGCTTAAGCTTGGAACCCCGTTATGGGCAGCTTTCATGCCTGAGGTCCCGGACGCTTCATTGGGCCTTTTGGGAGTGTTGAGCCACAAATCAACTCCTGCCACCATCTGCCCGGCAATTTCCATATCATAATTTTCAACAAATACTATATTTATCTTCTCCCTCAGCTGGACTGAAAGATTATTTATTTTCTTTATAAGCTCCTTGCCATAATAGTCATTAGGATGGGCCTTGCCTGAAAAAACAAATTGCATGCTCCCATGCAGGCTGCATATCCTTGCGAGCCTGTCAATATCCATAAAGACAAGATCAGGCCTCTTATATGCTGTTGCTCTTCTTGCAAAACCTATTGTAAAGACCTTTTCGGAAAATTTATTTCCATCCTGGCTGTTGATAAATTTTATAAGCTTTGCCTTTTCCTTCACATGGGCTTTCCATATTTTATCCTTTGGAATGCTTATTGCATACCTTAGGCTGTAGGGGTCATTAAACCATTCCGGGATATATTCATCAAATAATTTTTTCAATGAGCCGCTTACCCAGGTAAATGAATGAACACCATTAGTTATTGAATCAACTGTGTAGCCTGGAAACATATCCCTTGATACTTTACCGTGCGCCTTGGCAACCCCATTTATATAGCGGCTCAAATTAAGTGCAGTAAGTGTCATATTAAGTTTATCATTACCTGCAAATCTTTTAAGAATATCCAGGGAAATATAATCACCAAGTATATGTTCGACGAGGCTGTAGGAAAACTGGTCATGTCCCGCCGGAACCGGTGTATGGGTTGTAAATACGCACATGTTTCTTACCCTGGCTATTGCATCGCTTAATGTTTCAGGCTGATTTATGTTTTCAATTTTGCGGTTTCTTAAAAGTTCTATTGAAAGCAGGCTTGAATGGCCTTCATTCATATGGTATTTTTTTAAGCTGTCATATCCAAGCTCTGAAAGCATCCTAACCCCGCCAATGCCAAGAACTGCCTCCTGTAAAAGCCTGTAGGCTTCGTCACCGCCGTAAAGATAATATGTTATTTTCCTGTCATCTTCATGGTTTTCAACAATATCTGTATCAAGAAAAATTACTGGGACTTCAAACCCTGAAGCCCCTTTATAGAGGTATTGCCAGGCTTTTAATTGCACATCTCTTCCCCTTAATTTTATAGATACTGACGCTTTTAAGGGTTTTAAGAAATTTTCATACTCCCATTCATATGGAAGGTCAAGCTGGTTGCCCTTTTCATCTATTTTCTGGAAAATATAGCCCTTTTTATAAAGGAGGGAAACCGCAATCGCAGGAATTTTTAAGTCTGCAAACGATTTAACCGTGTCACCGGCAAGAATACCCAGACCGCCGCTATACGTCTGCACAGAAGGATCAATGCCTATTTCCATTGAAAAATATGCTATAAGTTTTTTATTATTTTCAGACTGCATTGTCTCCTTTTTTAATTCAAGGGTTTTAAAAAGGTAATCTTATATTTAAAACTCAACAATTGCAAAGAAAAATAATAAATTCATAATAATTTAATATTTTTTTAATAAAACTTTAACAAATCAATTGCTATATTTTGTTAATATGCTATCAATGGAACACTTGAGTACAATAGATATAAATTCAAATTATCTGTTAAGCTCCATGTATTCTTTCTATAAGAATAAAAGAGTTATAATAAATGGAGTTATAAATACCCTGCACTTAAAAAATCCAAAATCCCCTTCCCTGGATAAAAAAAATATTAAATTTAACATTAATTTGTCCAGTTTCCTGGATTATCTCAAGGTATTTTCAGAGATTTTTTACAACCACTATTATCACTTAAACTGCCTTATTCTTGAATTTAAAAATAAAAATATAGAGATTAAAGAGGTGTATGCTGATCTTATATCAGAAAAATATAAAGATTTTATTTCAGAAATACTTAAAACAGCAGTTCCGCGGTTTATAGAGCCATCCATGAAAATTTTTCTTAATGCACTTGAAAAACGCAAGATTTATTATTCTCTTTACAATGATTATACAAACAACAATGATATTCTTGAAATGCTGGAGAATGAAGCAATAGCCCTGGAAAAAAAATTCTGGAACAGGTTTAACCGTATTAATAATTATTTTAAAAACAAAGTGTTAAATAAGCAGTATTAATTATATAAAAAGCACAGCATCATAAAAGCATCAACAAAGACCACAAGAAGCCACTTTC
>VGAZ01000010.1 GCA_016870615.1 Actinomycetota bacterium
ATCCTGAAAAACTTTTCATAAAACCTGCCATCATTTTCCCATTTTTTTAACCTGAAAAAACGGTTGGGGGAATTAAATTTTTGAAGTGGAATCCTCGTGCATGCATAAGACATACCCAGGTGAATTAAAATCCAGGTAAAAATATTTAGAAATATAATCCAGAAATGTGATAGTTTAAAAATCATATTAATTTATTATTTTTTATTTTTAGTCCTGTGATTAATTGTTCTTTCTTTCCATTTTATATTTATTTTAAATATGTTTGCAATTATGGACCATAAAAATATTATTATAAAAAAATTAACAAATAAAGGGAAAAATAAGGGCACAAGTGGGCTAAAATTGCCGATTCTTTTAAGCATCCAGTTTAACTGAAGGGCGTATGCAATATAGAATACTACTCCTGTAATAAATTCAATTAGATTAAAACTGATAGCGGATCCAAAAAATAACGTCAGGGGGTAAAATGAGATTGAAATCCATAAAACTATTAAAATAAGGTTTAAAATTGAAGTTGATTTAGCGCCTGATGAAAATCCCCTTGAAAATCCGTTTACTACGCTTTTAATACCATCAGGATACATCCTGAAATCAATTGTACCCTTGCCGCCAAAGCAAAAAACATTTGTATTGTTTTTAATGAATTTTTTGCCTATTTCCAAATCCTCAAGCACTTTGCTTTTTGCACTCCCGTGGCCGCCGATGGAAAAATATGAAGTTCTGTCGCATAATAGGCAAGGGCCGAATGCCCCTATGGGTTTTGAAACGCGTTGCAGCGGAGTAAAAACGTTCATTGAGCCCATAAGTACAAGATTAAAATATGCGGCAAAATTTTCATAAATCTTTTTAATTTTGTGGTAGGGCTGCACAGTTATTACACCTTTGTATTTCAAATAGCACAATAAAAGATTTTCAAGCCCGTCTTTGTGCAACTCTGTGTCTGCATCAAGAAATAGCAGGATATTTCCTGATGAGTTTTTTGCGCCTGTAAAGCAGGCCCATGGTTTTCCCAGCCAGCCATTTGGCAGGCTTTTAATATTTATGACTTTTATTCCATTATTTTTTGCCACTTCAACTGTCATGTCGGTTGACTGGTCATTGACAAGGATAATCTCATGTGGCTTAAATGACTGGGTTTTTAAAGACTTAAAAAGCTTATCAAGATTCTTTTCTTCATTTCTTGCAGGTATAATTATTGAAATTCTAAAGTCTGTTAGATTATGATTATCAATTAACCCTTTTTTTACATCTGGAGAAAAACTGCAAAGTGGTATTTTCCATAAGAACTAGAATCCTGTCAACCAGAATATGGTCCTTATTATAAGATTTATATAGTATTGAAGAGGTATATCACTGCTCCATTCGTATTGATTATTAAATATTAAATTGTAATTTATTTTACTTTTTTAATCTTTATTTTAAAAGAAAAATAAAAAAAATTTTAAAATATATTTTCAAATTATATTGATATTTTATTAAATTCAATCTATTCTCTCTTAAAATATTTTAAAGTTATAATTCCTAGTATTAAAGGAAATCATTAAATGGGGAATAAGGATAATGTTTTAGATTACCTAAAAGAAATGCCTAATTATCTAACTGTATTTATTGTTCCTATTTATTATATGACAATAAGCCCAATGCTTATAGAGATGAGTAAAAGCACAGGAATTACCGCTGGGGACCTAAGTTTGATTGTAACTTTTTTTACAATTGGTCTAATAACAGGGCAGATGACTTCTGTTTTTTTTAACAAAAAATTTAATAAAATTAAAATTATACTTACAGGCTATATATTAATATTTTTATTATTAATTATTTTATTTTTTAATAAAAATCAATTTGTTTTTTATATGCTTTACCTATTATTGGGTTATATCTCAGGAGTGATTTGGATACAAGCTACTAAATATATTTTAGAAAATAATATTAATAATAAAGACAGGCTGATGACAATTTTTTTGAGCTTTTTCCCGATAGGCAATATAATTGCACCTATAATTGCGTCTTTGCTGATAAATAATAATTTAAATTGGAGATATTATTATTTTATTTTAATATCTCTAGTTGTTATTATTCTAATTTTGTATATTACATTAAAAAAAGGATGGAGAATAAAAGTTGAAAAAGAAATTGAAGCTTCAATTGGAATAAAAAAAATATTTATTAACAAAAATATAAATATTGTATTTATTTTTGGATGTCTTTTATTATTTTTTTATAGCATTTCTGAAACTGTAATGGCTGCATGGTCTCCAACTTTTTTAAGGACTGAAAAATTATTTGATATAAATTCTGCAAGTACTGCGATTTCAATATTCTGGATAGCGGTACTTACAGGAAGGATAATCATAAGTTTTATTGCAGGGAGAATAAAAACAAATTATATAATTCTAGTGTTATCGGTAATTGCAGCTATCTTTATGATATTTTTCATTTTTTCAAATAATTCTAGTGTTGTATTAATAACTGTAGGACTTGCAGGATTAGGCCATTCTGGAATTATTACTTTAGGTATATCTTCAGCCAGTACAGTTTATAAACTGGGAAGAGGCATTTTAGCAAGTATTGTTTTTGCATCAATAAATTTCGGTACATCTCTGGCACCTTTTTTAACGAGATATGCTTCAGGTTTTAGCATGCGGAGCTCTATAATTATAGCTCCTTTTTTTATGATACTGGCATTTTTAGTTGTTATTTTTAAAATATTATATGAAAATAAAAATTTGAAAAATGAATTTGCTCAACCCGGGCTTCTATAACTGGTTATAGATATTTTTTTTCATTCAGTACAGTAATGTCGATAATGCTGTCATAATTGATTTCCGCCATTCTATCCTTCCGGACTTAAAATTTTAAATAATAATTGATAATGAAAATACCTGGTTATTTTTACAAATATATAAAAATAATTATGCCAGTTTGAAAAGAATAGAATTCAAATTACGCATGGTTTAAACCTAAATCTCATCAATTTGTTGCATGCGAAAATCCTTATAAATCTGTCAGTTTTGCCCCTTTATTCATGGCTTTGGTCACAATTATAATTATTACGGTGCGAATTTTAAATGCCAGATTCAGATCAGTAGATTTTTAGAATACCGCTTTTTATTTGTTAGATTGCAATTACTTGTACTTATATAAGCACCGTAAAAGAAAAGACGATAAAACTGCAAATCTTTTAATCAAGAAAAACATTATAAATACTTTAATAATGTAATTATGTTTTAAAAAAGAGTTTTGTATTTCAGTTTTAAAAATAAGTTGACAAACTAATTTGTTTATATTATTATATTTCATATAGGTAAATAATAATTTTTATTAAATATTTTATATTCAATTTAATTAATCAAGTAATAAATTAAGAATCTTTATTTTGCCGTTTAATAATGAATAATTTAGTTAAATATTTGTGTAATTCTTATTTTCATGAATAAAATCGGTAAGCAAAAAATACTTAAACAGCTGAACAGGAAAACCATATTGAACCTGTTAAGGGATTCGGATGAACTTTCTGTTTCAGAAATTGCAGAAATTATAAATTTAAGCAAGCCTACTATTATGAAAATAATGAATTACTATATTGAAAAAGGATTCATTATTATAAAAGGCAAAGGCAGCTCTACTGAAGAGGGTGGGAAAAAACCCAATATATTTAAATTCAATGCAAACGGCGGTTATTCTATAGGGATGTCCATTACTGCTAACAAGCTCAGATCAGCTATTACTAATCTAAAGGGGGAAATTCTCAACAGTCTTGATGTAGACATAAATTACAATGAAGATCTTGATTCCATACTCGATAAGATAATTAATTCATATTATGGGCTCCTTGACAAAACAAAAGTGGACAGTGAAAAAGTAATAGGCCTTGCTGTGGGGATTTACGGACTGACAGATTACGACAAGGGTATTGTATTTTATTCTCCGCATTACCCATCCTGGGGAAAAAATATTAAGATGCAGGAAAAAATAAAGAAAAGGATTCCTGGCAATGTACTGGTAATTATTGATAATCTGCCAAGATTCCAGGTTTTTGCTGAAATGACTCTGGGAGCTGCAAGAAATTCAAGAAATGTCGTATCAATATTTGCAGGATACGGGCTTGGATCCGGAATAATATATGAAAATGACATCAGCAGGGGCGCACATAAGATAATGGGTGAAGTTGGCCACATGATAATAAATCCGTCTGAAGAACAAGAATGCGCATGCGGGGCAAGAGGTTGTTTTGAAGTAATGGTCTCAATGGACAGGTTGAGAAAGGTTATTGAATTAAATAAAGAAAGATTTCCTGAATCAGTACTTTTAAGTATTTGTGATAATGGAAACATTCAAAACCTTGATCCTGAAGAAATATTTAATGCCTACAGAAATAAAGACACTCTTGCCGTAGAAGCGCTTAATGAAATTATTGGCTGGTTTGCAGTGGGGCTATCCAATATTATATTGATTTATGACCCCGAACTTATAGTACTGCACGGCATTTATACTAAAGCGGGAGATGGGTTTCTTGAGAAGTTGGGGAAGAAAACAGGAAAAGTTGCGCTGAAAAATGTGAAAAAAGAAACAAAGATAAAATTTTCTGAACTTGGAAGCAAGGCTAGTGTTCTTGGAGCGGCTACATATGTGATAAACAGGTTTTTCAGTTAGTTTTTAAATATTTAAAAAGAAAATTCTGCGGCAATTTAAAGCTGTAGAAAATATAAAAGGGAAGGAGTTGATCAGAAAAAACATTTATAAGTTTTAATTGAGTGGGTATTTGCCAAAATACCCGGAATAAGCAGAAACTAATTATTAAAATGATAAAAGGACAAAGGGGTGAAAATGAAAAGTAAATGGTCAATAATTATTGCAGTGATTATGGCTGTAACAATGGTTGTTACATTGTCCATGGTTGGCTGCAAGACTACTGCAGATGAAACTACTATGGCAGAGGAAACAACTGCAGCAGCAGAGACCGCAGCAGAGGAAACAACAGCGGCAGCAGAGGAAACAACAGCGGCAGCAGAGCTCAGTGGTGAGCTTAGAATCGTCTGGGCCCAGTGGGCGCCTGCTGACTATCTGCAGAAATTATCTGAAGGATTTACTGCAGAAACAGGGGTAAAAGTAACAATAGAACAGATCCCATGGGAAACATTTGTGCAGAAATATAATGCAGAAATGATAGCCCAGAATGATACCTGGGACATAATTGTCGGGGATAGCCAGGATGTTGGAGCAATGGCTACAGGCGGACATTATGTGGACCTTACGCAATGGTGCACAGACAATGGAGTTCTTGACAGCTTCACACCTGCTTCAATGACATACTATGCAGAATATCCTAAAGGCGGAGGCCAGTACTGGGGCGTTCCTGTTGAAGGTGACGCACTTGGTTGGGCATACCGCAAGGACCTGTTTGAAGATCCTGAAAACATGGAAGCATTCAAGGCAAAATATGGATATGACCTTGACGTGCCCAAAGACTATGACATGATGCTTGACATAGCAGAGTTTTTCCATGATCCTGATAATGATTTTTATGGTATAGCCATATATGGTGACAATGGATATGACTCAATGGTCATGTTTGCAGAGCAGATGATATGGTCTTATGGCGGTGATCTTGGGGATTATTCAACAAACCAGGTCAAAGGAATACTTGATAGCGATGCATCAGTAGATGGGCTTGAAATGTATAGGGCACTCTTCCAGTATACACCTCCTGCATTCAACGATGCATTTTTCGTAAAAGCTAATGACGCTTTTGTCGCTGGAAAAGTCCCAATGTCATGTAATTACTTTGCGTTCTTCCCGGGTCTTGCTAATGAAGCAACCAACCCATATGCTGCTGATACAGGTTACTTCCCGTGTCCTCAGCAGGTAGGCAGTGACGGAGTGAAAAGGCAGTTTGCAGCTCTCGGTGGCCAGGCAGCATCAGTTGTAACTTATTCAAAGAACCAGGATCTGGCTTTTGCATGGCTTGAATGGTTTATAAAGCCTGATGTTCAGCTCGAGTGGGCAAAGCTTGGCGGTTACACATGCCATGCTGACACCCTGGCATCTGATGAATTCTTAAATGCAACTCCATATAATGCAGCATTTGCAAAGTCTATGGAAATATTTAAGGATTTCTGGGCAGTTCCTGAATATTCAGAACTACTGACAACAATGAGTGCCACTGTTGGACCTTATGTTATAACCGGTACCGGTACTGCAAAAGAAGCTCTTGAAGCTTGCGCAGAAGAATGGACCAGGATATTTATTGAGGCAGGTTATCTGTCTGAATAAATGTTAGCCTTGTATTGTCGCCCCGTAAAACCGGGGCGACAATTTATTAACAAACTATGTTAAAGGGAAAAATATGCTCAGAGGCAGAAAAGAGAATACAAGTACAGAGCTACAGTACCGTGCCTTAAGTGATCAGGCGCTTATAAGAGCTTTTGTGCTGCCCACTATTGTTCTATTAGTTTTTGTAAATATCTTTCCGCTTTTCTGGTCACTTATTTTAAGTTTTTCAAATTTTACTGCTAAATTCCCGCTTGTCTGGGGTAAAAACCCTAAATTTTTGGGAATTGAACAATACATCAGGCTTCTTGCTGACCCTGCTATATGGGGTAGGTTTATTACAACGGCAAAATATGTAATACTTTCAGTTGGTGGAGAAATGATTCTGGGTTTCGGGCTGGCATTATTGCTGCAGATAAAATTCAAGGGAAGGGAAGTAATAACTACCCTGCTTGTTCTTCCGATGACGATGTCTCCTGTAATAGTCGGTCTTATGTGGAAGCTTTTTTATGACCCTAACTGGGGCATGTTTAATTATTTACTTGGACTTGGAAAGATAGATTGGGCAACTGATATAAAATATAACCTTTATGCGGCAGTTATTGCTGATGTGTGGATGTGGACACCATTTGTTATGCTTCTTGCGCTTGCAGGCCTTGGAGCAATACCTCAGTACCTTTATGAAGCTGCAGAAGTTGACAGGGCAAGCTGGTGGCACAAGTTTACAAAGATTACTCTTCCAATGGTATGGCCACTTCTTCTTGTGGCGCTAATATTTAGGACAATGGAAGCGTTCAAGGTCTTTGATATTGCTATGGGTATTTCAGGGCGCGGGGCCACTGCTCCTCAACTTCTTTCAATATATCTTTATGATACCGCTTTTGTAAACTGGAAAACCGGCGTTGGGTCTGCTTTAGGCTATATAGTACTTATAATGATAATTGCCATCACAAATATATTTATAAAATATCTTAATAAAGCAAAACAATAACTTTACCCGAAAGGACTGTTTATGGCTGCAGTTAATAGAAAAAAAGTAAGCGTGACAAGGATTCTTGTAATTATCCTTATTGTCATAATTACTTTTGTTTATATGGTGCCGCTTCTTTTTGTCATAGATACATCTTTTAAGCCATGGACAATGATAAAAGAATGGCCGCCAAGAATATTTTTTAAACCATCAATAGCTCCTTATATAAGGATATTTACTGCAAGAACAGTATATCCTCCCGGTACCACGCTTACACAGGAGCAAATTGATAATATGACCTGGTACCAGAAAATAGTTTACCAGGAAAGTAATGAGGAAATTGTCAGGAGAGGGGATTTTCCTCTGAGATATCTAAACAGTCTCATTATTACTGTTGTCAGTACGGCAATAACGATTTTAATGGCCACATTTGCAGCTTATGCTTTTTCAAGATTTAAAATCCGCGGTAAAAACGACATATTGTTTTTCATATTAAGCACAAGAATGCTGCCTGCTGTTGTAGTTTTAATTCCTATATTCCTGATGTTCAGAAAGCTTGGGCTGGGCGATAACCATATCGGAATGATTATTCTGTATACAGCTTTTAATCTCTCTTTTGCGGTATGGGTTTTAAAAGGATTTATAGATGAAATACCCATAGAATATGAGGAAGCTGCAATGGTTGATGGCTATACAAGGTTCCAGACTTTCTGGAAAATAATAGTACCGCAGGCCATGACAGGTATTGCGGCAACAGCAGTATTTTGTTTCATATTTTCATGGAATGAGTTTGGATTTGCTTTCATCATGACAAAAAGCAGGGCCCAGACAATACCTCCATGGTTGCCTTACCAGATGGGCGTGCTTGGGTATGACTGGGGCGCAGCTGCCGCAGGTGCAGTGCTTTTTATAATTCCTGCGCTGGTATTTACGATAATCTTAAGGAAAAATCTTGTTCGTGGTATAACTTTTGGCGCTATAAGAAAGTAGGGGTATTAATATGAGGTGGTTAGCTTTAATAATTGCGCTGGCGTTTTGCCTGATACTTGGACTGGCAATGTGGAGGGCAAAAAAATTCCAGCAGAAATATCTTGAACCTATATTTATGGGTATAATGCTTTTTGGTATTGTAGCGCTTTGCCAGCCATTATGGCAACCATTATACCAGTATGGTTTTCCCATTCTATTAACCGGTACAGCCGGATATATTTTTGTAACTCATATTAAATGATGCCTGATATAAGGAAAAATAAATGAGTTAAATTTATGGGGAAACCTGTCAGGCAGGTTGTTTTATATATTGTCTGGTTTAAAAATCATATTCAAGTATTTATAAATTTTTAATTTACTTATTATTTTAAAAAAGGGGGATATAGATGAAACTGGGAGTTATGGCTAATGTTTTCGGTGATAAAAACTGGTCCGATGCCTGCAGGGCTGCAAAAGAAGTAGGGCTTGAAGCAATTGAGCCCGGATGTGGTGGTTTTGTAGGAAAGGCGCACTGCGATCCCCATAAACTGGTAAAAGACAGTGCAGCGCTTGGTGAGTGGATAAAAGCAGCAAAAGATAATAATCTTGAGATATCAGCTTTTTCCTGCCACGGCAATATGCTGCATCCTGATAAAAAAGTGGCAGGTGAACATATAGCTGATTTTGAGGCAACAATAGAACTTGCTGCAAAAACAGGTGTTAAAGTTATTAATGGGTTTGCCGGATGCCCCGGGGCGTCAGAAGATGCAAAAGATCCCAACTGGATAACATGCCCATGGCCTCCCTATTTCGGGGATGCTGTTAACTGGCAATGGGAAAAGAAAGTTATACCTTTTTGGTCAGAAATAGCAAAAAAACTTAAAAAAGCAGGGATTGTTATCGCTCTTGAGATGCATCCGGGAGATGTGGTCTATAACACTGAAGCACTGCTTAAACTCAGGGAAGCAATTGGAGAGCAGATATGCTGTAATTTTGACCCCAGCCATCTTTTCTGGCAGGGAATGGACCCCATAGTTTCCATAAAAAGGCTTGGGAGCGCTATTAAACATGTTCACGCAAAAGATAGCAAGATAGATAAATCGGTAGTTGAGTTTAGAGGAGTCAATGATTGGAAGCATTATGGTGAGATAGCTAAAAGGGCATGGACATTCAGGACCGTCGGATATGGCCACCAGGCAGATTTCTGGAATGAATTTGTATCAGCTCTTCGCCTGGTAGGCTATGATGGTGTAATAAGCATCGAACATGAAGACCCATTAATGTCAGCAAATGAAGGCCTTACCAAAGCCATAAGTTTTCTTAAAGGTGTTCTTTTATACGAAGATGTGGGTGAGATGTGGTGGGCTTAAAATCTTATGATTTTTAAGTATTAATTATAGATGGTTGGCATTTGATTATAATATTTGATTTAGTATTTATTTTAATAATAATTGAAGTTTTTAAAAAATTAATAATGTAATTTTGGGAGGTTAAAATGGCAGAGAAAAAAGTCGGTTTTGTTGCCATGTCTTCAGAAAAAAAATCTCTTGATAACATTCCAACAATTGGAGTAGGGATGATTGGACAGGCTTTTATGGGCAAGGCCCACTCAAATGCCTGGAAAAAAATGCCATACATATTCTGGCCACCACCTGCCATTCCCGAACTTGTAAAAATATGCGGGCAGAATGAGGAAAATCTTAAGGAATCTGCAAAAAGATACGGGTACAGCTCTTACACTACGGACTGGAAAAACCTTATTGAAGATGACAGGGTAAAAATAGTTGATAACGGTACACCAAATTATCTTCACGCAGAGCCTTCCATCGAAGCAGCAAAAGCAGGAAAACACATAATATGTGAAAAACCTCTTGCCAGGAATGCTGTTGAAGCAAAAGAAATGAGGGATGCTGTTGTTAAGTATAAAGTCAAGAGTATGTGCTGCTTCAATTACAGGGTTGTGCCGGCAATAGTTCTTGCAAAAAACCTTATATCTGATGGAAAGCTTGGAAAGATTTTTCACTTCAGCGCAAGATATTTGCAGGAATGGATTACAGATCCCCAATTTCCGATGATATGGCGACTGCGTAAAAAGCAGTGCGGAAGCGGAGCTCTTGGTGACCTCGGCTCTCATGTCATAGATTTGGGAAGGTTTTTATGCGGAGAGATAAGCTCTGTAATGGCAGTAACCACTACATTTATTAAAGAGAGGCCAGATGAAGCAACAGGCAAAAAGGAAAAAGTGGATGTCGATGATGCAATGGCATCAGTTATCGAATTCGAAAATGGCGCTATTGGCACAATTGAAGCCTCTAGGTTCTGTCCGGGCAGGAAGAATTACAACACTATTGAAATTAATGGGGAAAAGGGAAGCATATGGTGGGATCTTGAAAACATGAATAATCTGTGGGTGTTCTGGAAGGATGAGGAACCTGCAGAAACAAGGGGATTTCACTGTATAAATGTAACAGAATCCTACCATCCTTATTATGATAAATGGTGGCCGCACGGGCACATTATAGGCTGGGAGAATACTTTTGTTCACCTGGTGCATAATATGGTTGATGCAGTAGTTAATAATACTAAGCTCGAACCTTTTGTTGCAACATTTGAGGATGGATACCGTAACAATGTTATTTGCGATGCTATGGCAGAATCTGCTGAAACAGGTAAAAAAGTTAAATGTGTGTTTGAGTGATTAGCTGCATAGTTAATTTAATTACTGGCAGTTTAAATTATTAAAATAATTCTGGAGGAGATAGTATGAAATATGGAATTAATACACTTCTGTATGCCGGTACTTTTACAGATAAACATGTCGACAGCCTTTTTGGAAGATTTGCAGAAATGGGGTTTTCCGGTGTTGAAATAGCGCTTGAAAAAAAAGGTGACATTGATTATAAGAAAACCCTCAAAGTTTTTAAACAAAATAATCTCGAGTGTGCAGCTATTTGCGGGTTATTTGGTGAAAACAGAGATATAAGAGGCCCAAATAAAGAAAATATTGAGGGTGGGCTATCATATATAAGAGACTGTATTGAAGCATGTGCAGAAATGGAATGCAGCCTTTTAACTGGTCCTGTTTACTCGGCAGTTGGCAGGGCATCTCTAGTGCCGGAAAATGAAAAAAAGATACAATGGGAAACTGTAGTAGAAAATCTGAAAAAAGCGTGCGGCTGGGCAGAGAAATATGGTGTAAATATAGCAATTGAACCTTTAAACAGGTTTGAAACTGATTTTTTAAATATTTGCACAGACGCTGTAAAACTTATAAAAGACGTAGACTGCAAAAATTTAAAAATACATCTTGATACATTTCATATGAATATAGAAGAAAAAAGCTCAGCGCTTGCAGTACTTGATGCAGGGGATTTGCTTTATATGTTTCATGCAAGTGAAAATGACAGGGGGGCACCAGGAACCGGGCAGGTTCACTGGAAATCAATAGCAGATTCGCTAAAAAGAATAAACTATAAAGGATGGGTTGTAATAGAATCCTTTACACCTGAAAATAAAGTAATAGCAAAGGCAGCATCAATATGGAGGCAGACAGAAAAGGATGAAATGGCGCTTGCCGGGAAAGGTTTAAAATTTCTTAAAGGCCTGATAGGTTGAAATAAATAAAACAGGAATTGCTGTTTACGGGTTTTACCAACTCTTTAAAGATTGGAGTTTTATTATATGGCAGAAATAGTATTAGAAAATATTGTTAAAAGGTTTGGCAATCTTGTTGCGGTAAATAATTTGAATTTGCGTATTGAGGATAAGGAATTTGTTGTACTTCTGGGCCCTTCCGGCTGTGGAAAAACAACAACACTTCGTATGATATCCGGGCTTGAGTTACCAGATGAGGGGAAAATACTGCTTGATGGGCAGGATGTGACTTTCAAAAGGGCATCCAGAAGGGACATTGCATTTGTGTTCCAGCTTTATGCGCTTTACCCTCACATGACTGTTTATGGCAACATGGCTTTTCCCCTCAAAACACAGGGGTTTTCAAAAGAAAAAGTTGATGAGGAAATAAAGATGGCTGCCGGGCTGCTAAAAATTGATCATATTCTTAATAAAAAACCAAGAGAGCTCGCAGGTGGCGATATGCAGAGAGTTGCACTTGGAAGAGCTCTCGTGAGAAGGCCGAAAGCATTTCTTTTAGATGAACCAATTGGAACTCTTGATGCAAAATTCCGGGAGGAAATGCGCACAGAATTAAAAAAACTGCATGTAGATATAGGAGCTACTACGGTATATGTTACCCATGACCAGGTTGAAGCTATGTCTATGGGCGATAAAGTGGTTATTATGAATAAAGGTGACCTGCAGCAAATCGGTACGCCTTCAGAAGTTTATCATAATCCTGAAAATCTTTTTGTTGCTAATTTTATAGGCAGCCCGGGTATGAATTTTATTGAATGCATGCCTGTAAAAGATGAGGGTGGAAATGTAACGCTGAAGATGACGGATGTAAACCAGGTTATTGAATTACCTGATAATCTACAGAAAATTATTATAAAGAACAATAAAATTGATCATGAGCTCATTCTAGGTATCAGGCCCGAAGATATTAATCTTGAATTCAAGGAATGTAAAAACTATATAAACGCGGAAGTATATATAATTGAAACGCTTGGATCATATAATATCATAGACGTTAAGTTGGGAAAATACACAATCAGGGTCAGGACACTTCCTACAGTATCCCCGGACATCGGCACAGGGTGCTGCATAGGTTTAGAAATGAACAGTATTACTCTTTTTGATAAAAAAACGGAAAAATCAATTATGAAAAATTAAATTCTGGGGGAAATAACTAATGGCTGAAGTTAAATTAGTTGAACTGACAAAAAAATTCGGGGATATTACTGCTGTGAATGTGATGAACCTGGATATTAAAGACAGGGAATTTTTTGTCCTGCTCGGACCTACCGGGGCAGGAAAGACTACAACATTAAGGCTTGTTGCAGGGCTAGAAAAGCCTGATGTAGGAGATATTTTTTTAGATACAAATAAAGTTAATAGCTGGAGCCCTGCAGTAAGAGATGTTGCCTTTGTTTTTCAGTATTACACATTATATCCACATTATACTGTTAGGCAAAACCTTGAATTTCCTTTAAAATCAAATTTGCGGAAAACTCCCAGGGCGGAAATTGATAAAAAAATTGCTGATATTTCAAAAATCCTGCATATAGACCACCTGCTTGACAGGCAAACTGTAAATCTTTCAGGCGGAGAAATGCAGAGAGTAGCAATAGGAAGGGCTATAGTAAGAACGCCAAAAGTATTTTTAATGGATGAACCACTTTCAAATCTGGATGCAAAACTACGGGAAGAGATGAGGGCAGAACTTGCAAGACTGCATATTGATCTTGGGTTTACTTTCTTTTATGTAACTCACGATCAGGTAGAAGCTATGACTATGGGTGACCGTATAGGAGTTTTAAATGAGGGTTCACTTATGCAGGTTGGTTATCCGGATGAAATATATAACAGGCCGAAAAATATGTTTGTGGCAAAATTTGTAGGAAGCCCAATGGTTAACCTCCTTGAGTCAGAAATTGCGGGTGAAAAGCTTATTATCGGCAGGAGGGAAAAAGCCATGGAATGTTCACTTAATGCGATGCAGTGTAAAATCGTGGGCCGTTCAAAATCAAAAAATGTTTTCCTGGGTATAAGGCCTGAAGATATAACCATATCAAGAGAAAAACAGCCGGGAAATTCTTTCAAATGTTCTGTTTATTTTAAGCAGAGTATGGGAGTTGAAGACATACTTAACCTTAAGTTCACAGATGATCTTATATTCAAGGCACTTGCGCCACCCAGGCTTTCTATAGATGTGGGTGATTCGCTTTATGCAACATTTTTAATGGACAGGGCCCATATATTTGATGCTGAAACAGAAGAACGCCTTGAAATGCCGAAATAATTTTTATAAAAGATGCCAGTAAAAAATATAAATATTGCAGGGTTTTATATTAAAAAGATTATTAACTAAGTAAATTAGATTAAAGGAAATTTTATGGCCAGTGAGATAAATAAAAAACTCGAGAAGATTATAGAAGAGAATAATGGCATTCTTAAGCTAAAGCCTGCATGGGTTGCAAGGGATTTTTTACCTCCAGGTAAGAGGCTTGGATTAAAAGAAGAAGAATATAATGTGGGCAAACGAGGCAGTATTTGTGAAAGATGGCTCGCATCTGTTACAAAAGCTGATAATGCTGTTGGGCCTGAAGATGAAGGACTCTCTTATATTGATACAGGCTCTGATTTTAAGATTACACTAAAAAGTGCGGTAGGAACCGTTCCTGAACTTATTCTGGGAAGTGAATATTCAAAAACGCATAAGGGTTTAAACAGGCTTGTTAAAATATATGATTTTGATGCAAGAATACCGTTCCATATACACCAGATGGAAAAAGATGCTCGTCTTGTCGGCTGCAATTCAAAAGATGAAGCTTATTATTTTCTTGATGATGCCCCCCTGGGTCCTCATCCTGAAACATTTTTTGGTGTTCATCCGTATATAACCGAGCAAAAAAAATATGATATCCTGCTGCCATACCTTAAAGAATGGAAAGATGACATGATACTCAGGCATTCAAGGGCATACTTGAATGTGCCCGGTGAAGGGTTTTTTTTGCCATCCGGCATATTGCATGCTCCCGGGACAGCTTTAACTCTTGAGCTTCAGGAGGATTCTGATGTTTTTGCAATGCTCCAGGCATTAAATGCAGGAAAAATAATATCAAAAGACCTTCTTTTCAAAGATGTGAGAAAACAGGACAGGGAAAAATACGGGGAAAAAATAATACTTGACCAGATTGACTGGCAGGCCTGCGGTGATCCTTACTTTTATGAAAAACATCATCTTGAAAGCATACTTATTGATAAAAACGGACAGGGTGATGCCAGGGAATACTGGATTTATTACAATACAAAGAAATTTTCAGGAAAAAAACTGATAATAGAACCCGGAAAATCCTTCACTTCAGTTGAAAACGGGGTATTTAATATCTTTATATGGAAGGGAAGGGCAAATTTTGACGGTTTTGATATCGAAGCTGGAAAATTTGGCTGTGATGAGCTGCTGATAACCCATGACAGGGCAATAAAGCCTTTAACAATTAAAAACACTGGCAGCTCTGAAATAATTCTTTTTAAATTCTTTGGCCCGGATATAAATACTGATATTCCATATATTAATTTTTAAATATTGAAAGGAGAAAAAAATGGCTAAAAAATCATCAATAGGTGGATGGGCCTATATCTGGGGAGGTTATTCTGAAGCTCCAATACCTATCGAAGATGTTGTTAAAAAACTTTCTGAACTTGGATTTGACGGAATTGAAATGGCTGCATTTGCCCCGCACCTTGAACCCAATACTAAAGAAAAAAGGCTTGAAATAAAAAAACTTTTTGACAGCTATAATCTTAAAATCTCAGGGCTTGCCGCTCCATTCCCATCACCTGCAACTTCTGAAGAAAAGGATTATATTGCTGCAGTTAAAAGCAATCTTGAAATTTGTATTGATATGGATATTCCAAAACTTAGGGTTGACACGGTTGATCCGCCCACAGCAATACCCGGCGGCATGGATTATGAGACATGTGTTGCAAAAATTGCAGATGTGTGGAAAAAGTCAGCAGATATATGTGCAGCTAAGGGGGTTAAACTTATCTGGGAATTTGAACCAGGGTTTTTATTTAACAAGCCCAGCGAAGTCGTGAGGATGGTATATAAAGTTGACCATCCTAATTTCTCAATATTATTTGATTCATGCCATGCTTATATGTGTGCAGTGCTTGCATCAAGGCAAATGGGTCAAAAGGAAACCCTTCCAAAGGGTGTTGTTCAGTTCGCCCACATGCTTACAGGTAAAATCGGACACATACATTTAATTGACTCAGATGGCACGCTTCATGGTGATGAAACAAGCACGCATGCACCCCTGGGCACCGGTCTGCTTAATTTTGATGAGATAATGCCGGCAATACTTGATGCAGGATATGATGATGAGTGGTGGGCTGTGGACCTGTGTTTCTGGCCAAAAGCATTGGAAGCTACTGCAGGCTGCAAGACATTTCTTGATGGACTTATTAAAAAATACGGACAGTAAAAATATCTTATTATACGAGGAGGAAAAGTGGAAGGTAAAATGAAGGCCCAGGTCTTTTATGAAGCTGAAAAGATGAAGCTGGAGGAAATACCTGTTCCTGAAGTGAGTCCGATAGATGTCCTTGTAAAAGTGAAGCAAGTCGGGATTTGCGGTTCAGATATATCTTATTATTACGGATTTTCCCCGGTTGGCACTGCAACAGGCAAGGGTCCCATAGTGCTTGGGCACGAGTTTACAGGCGAAGTAGTAGAAGTTGGAGATGTTCCTGCTATGCTTGGGCTGTTTGCCCCCGGTGATCGTGTTGTTGTAAACCCGGTGCAAAACTGCAACGCATGTTTTTCATGCGCCGAGGGAAAGACTCATCTGTGTGAAAAACTCAATGTTCCAGGAGTTACTGTAAATGGCGGGTTTGCAGAATACTGTGTTTCAAGATATACAGGATTGTTTAAGCTTCCTGATTCTGTGAGCTATGCCGCAGGAGCTTTTACTGAACCTCTAGCATGTGTTGTAAATGCAATAAAAAAGCTGGAAATTAACCCGGGCGATTTTGTAACTATTTTCGGGCCTGGTTCTATGGGAATGATGATGACACAGATGTGCAAATCAATGGGAGCAGGAAAAGTTGCCCTGGTTGGGGCTTCAAATGACTGGAGGCTTGAACAGGGTAAAAAAGCGGGCGCAGATTATCTGTTAAATGCTTCGCTTAAAAGTTCAAAATATTATACGCCTGATTTAAAACAGTCAATTGCAGATCTGACTAAGGGAAAACTTTCAGATAGGGCGCTTGTTCCCACAAGCGATAATTCTGCATTCGAACAGGCAGTAGAAGTTACAGGCAATTGCGGAATTATAATACATTTTGGCCTGCCTAATGAGGAAGATGTTATGAAAATTCCGGCACTGAGTTTTCATACAATGGATAAAGAAATACGTTCAGCATGGCTTGCTCCGCTTGCATGGCCGGCTGCAATAAGAAGCCTTGAGGAGGGACTTGTAAAAGTTGAGGAACTTGTCACAGCTAATTTTCCTCTTGAGGAAACAGAAAAAGCCATTAAAACCTTGAAGACTGATCCGGGAAAACAGCTGAAAATACAGATAACTGTTTCAGAGTAAAAAGTAAGATTTAATTTATAAATATAAAAGGTGAGGCAAAAATGAAATTACCGGTAACAGATACAAGCTATCAGAAAAAAAGATTTACCAGGGAAGAACTGATAAGACATATGAATTCTTTCAGTCTTGATTTGAAAATATCAGTAGGCATATGGTATTTTGCCCCGGGTGGGGGACGTTTCCATGAAGGCTATACTCAACCTAAAACTATTCCTGAAAGAATAGAAATGGCCGCTGATATGGCAAAATATGGTGTTAAAGCTATAGAGGCGCATTATCCAAACGAAGTTAATGAAGAAAACTATTATTTGTACCAGCAGCTTGAAAAAGAAACAGGAATTGTCCTGCAGAGCTGTTATCCTGCAATTTTTTATCCAAAGGAATATGAATTTGGGTCTCTTTCAAATCCGGTTAAAAAATACAGGGATAAAGCAATAAAGACCCTTGTGGACTGCCTGAAGTTTGCAGCAGATAAAAAATTGCACCATGCGGGAATATGGCCGGGAATAGACGGATACACCTATTCTCTCGGTACGATATATTATGAAATGTGGGACAGCTTTGAAGCCGCTGTAGCACAGGCGATGGATGAAGTTCCGGGCGTGATTGTTGCAATAGAACCAAAACCTTATGAACCCGCGCCAAATAATATTTACAGAACAACTGCTGATGGCCTTATTGCATGCAAAGATATCGAAGCAAGGCTTAAAAATAAAATAAACCGGGATATTTTATCAAAAGGCATACCGCTTATGGGAATGCAGCCGGAAATAGGGCATATTAGGATGGGATTTGAAGATACTCCATATGCAATAGCAAGATGCACAAGAGAAGGCAGGCTCTTTAATACGCACTGGAACAGCCAGCCGCTTGGAAATTATGACCAGGATTTAAATACCGGTGTTGTTGAATGGCAGCAGGCCGAAGCCATGCTTTACCTGCTTAAAATGACAGGATACAAAGAGTACTTCGGCATTGACATTAATCCTGAAAGAATGCCTTCAGTTAAAGCAATTGAAATCAACAGCCGGGCATTAAAAATAATGAATGAAAGAATAGACTCCATGCCCCACGAGCAGATAATTGAATCATATTATGACCCTGAAAATCACCGGGGTGATATCGAGACAATTTTTCTTGATACACTGAAAAGATAAAATTTATCAATTTTTAAGCGGGGAGCTATAATGAGTAATAAAATTAAAGTTGGTGTTGTTGGTCTGGGGTTTGGGGCAGATTTTTTACCTATATACCAAAATCATCCGCATGCGGAGCTTTATGCTATATGCCAGCGCACAGAAATCAAACTCAGGGAAGCTGCTAAAAAATATGGCTTCGAAAAATTCTGCACAGACTACAGGGATCTTCTAAAAATGAAAGAAATTGATGCAATACATGTTGTTACTCCGGTAGATACTCATACTGATATAGTTCTTGACTGCCTTCAAGCTGAAAAACATGTTGCATGTACCGTGCCCATGGGTTTAAGTGTTGAGGAGTGCAGCAGGATAGTCAAATTAAGAAGAAAAGTAAACAGGGTTTACATGATG
Organism: Actinomycetota bacterium; assembly: GCA_016870615.1. Lineage (GTDB taxonomy): Bacteria > Actinomycetota > Humimicrobiia > Humimicrobiales > Humimicrobiaceae > VGAZ01. The sequence goes on from VGAZ01000010.1 coordinate 18,984, forward strand.
ATGGAGACCTCAGCCTATACAAGGGAATTTCTTTATGTTAAAGGCTTAAAGGAGGAAGGCAAACTGGGAAAAATACAGTTTTTAAGGGGTTCCCACATGCAGGATATGGAGCAGTGGGGTCCGCCATGGCCAGGCTGGCCTCCATTGAATTATGCTACACATGCTGTAAGCCCGCTGGCAATACTTGCTGATGCGCCGGTGGAATGGGTTTTTGGAGCAGGATCCGGAAGGATAAGAGAAAATTATATAAAAAATTACAACAGTCCTTTTGCTGTTGAGTCCATGTTTTTAAAATTTAAAGATGTTGATGTTTTTGGTGAAGTGACACGCTCCCTTTATGATACAGTGAGACAGTATATCGAAAGTTTTGATGTATATGGACAGAAATTGTCTTTTGAATGGAACAGGCTTGAAAATGAGGAACCTGTTCTTTACCTTGGTGGAGAAGATGCAAAACATATTAAAATACCTGATACAGGAAATATGCTACCGAAAGAAATTTCAGTATTCACAAGGTCTGAAGAGGTAATGGATGATGATGAAAAAAAACATCTCTCATTTATACAGGGCTCGGGCCATGGCGGCTCCCATCCGCACATGGTTCATGAATTTATAATGGCCTGTGTCCAAAACAGGGATTCGGCTATAGATGCTGAAAAAGCTGCCAACTGGACATGTGCCGGCCTTTCGGGCCATATTTCAGCAATGAAGGGCGGAGAAAAAATCCATATCCCTGATTTCTGGAACCTGTGACATGAGTCTTCTTGGCATCGATATTGGAACATCCGGATGTAAAGCAATAATTTTTTCCAGAACAGGGCAGGTGCTGTCGTCGGAATACAGGGAATATCCCCTGTTGCATCCTGTTCCGGGATGGAGTGAACTTGACCCTGAACTGGTTATATCTTTTGTTAAAAACGCTATTAAGACCGCTAATCAAAAAATAAAGAAAGACAGGATAAAAGCTTTTGCTGTATCATGCCAGGGTGAAGCTGTTATTCCTGTTGATAGGGACGGCAACAGTCTTTATAATGCAATAGTCACTTTTGACAGTAGGACAAAAGAGCAGTGCCGGTTCTGGGAGAAAACTCTTGGAAGCAGCACAATCTTTAAAATTACCGGTATGCCCCTAAACCCCATGTACTCTATAAATAAGATAATGTGGCTAAAAAAACACAGGAGAGATATTTTTGTACATGCTTATAAGTTTTTATGCTTTGAGGATTTTCTTCAATTAAAACTTGGGCTTGAACCCTCGATAAGCTATTCTCTTGCTGCAAGAACTGCAGCTTTTGATATTGTTAATAAAAAATGGTCCGAAAAAATATTAAAAGCTGCTGGCATTGATGAGGAAATGCTTTCAAAACCGGTTGAGGGGGCAGAGATAACTGGTGAGCTAAGCACAAAAATTTGCAGGAAACTGGATTTTGAAAAAAAAGTTATTTGCGCCGGAGGTGGACATGACCAGGCATGCGGTGCTTTTGGCGCCGGAATTACCGGCGCAGGTAAAGCAATGCACGCATCAGGAACTTCTGATACCATAATAGCAGTCCTTCACACCCCCAGGCTCGGAAGAAAAATGCTTTTAAATAATTATCCGTGTGCGCCATATGTGATGCCTGGTAAATACACAATACTGGCTTTTAATTTAACTGGTGGCCTGCTTTTAAAATGGTACAGGGAAGTTTTTTGCAGGCAAGAGAATGAGAGTGCTTTAAAAGATGGTAAAAGTGTTTATAAAATAATTGATGAAAATCTAAGTGCTGGACCGGTAAATATTTTTATACTTCCTCATTTTGTAGGAAGCGGAACTCCGTGGCTTGACGCAGATTCAAAGGGTTTAATTATAGGCCTGGATATTGAATCAGGAAAACCGCAAATCTCAAGAGCTGTTTTTGAAAGCAATGCATATGACCTGAAGTTGAATATAGAAAGAATAAAAAAAATCGGGATAAAAGTAGACAGTATATTTGCAATTGGCGGCGGGGCAAAATCCCGGCAATGGCTTAAGATTAAAGCAGATGTGCTTAATATGGATTTTGTAACTCTTAAAAGCACTGAAGCTCCAAGCCTGGGAGCTGCAATGCTTGCAGGCATAGCTGCTGGCCAGTACAGCAGCTATAATGAAGCGGCAGAAACAGCAGTTAAGACAAATGAAATAATTAAGCCTTCAAATAATTACAATAAGTTATACAGCAGCAGATACAGAATATATAAAAAAATATATAGAATTAACAAAGAATTGCTTCACAGTATAAGTGGCTTGTCAAAATCAGCTGTCAAATAATTAATATTTTTTAAAAACTAATATAAAAACATATTATTTGATAATTGATTTTTATATAATATCGACATTGCATAATTTTTTAAAAAATTTATATATAACGGGAGGCGCGCTTAATGAGCCTTATGGGCATTGATATAGGGACAACTGGCACTAAAGCTATAGTTTTTAATGAAGATGGTTCAGTACTTGCTGATTCTTACAGCGAGTATAACCTTATTTTTCCAAAACCTGGCTGGGTGGAATTTGAAACCGGAAAACAGCTGGAAAAGATTTTTAATGTAATTAAAGATGTTAACAGCAGCCCGGAAGTAAAAAAAGATCCGGTTACAGCATTATCAGTCTCCACATTTGGAGAGGGATTAACACCAGTGGATAAAAAAGGAAATATACTGCACAATACAATTTACTCGACTGATGCCAGGAGCATAAAAGAACTGGATGAAATACTTTCACTTTACAGCAGAAATAAGCTCTTTAAAATTACAGGATATCCGCCGGGATTTATCTGTCCCTTAAATAAAATTATATGGTTGAAAAAAAACAGGCCCAAAATATATTCTAAAACAAATAAAATTTTTTTTACTGATGATCTTTTATATTCTAAGCTTGGTATTGAAGAAACAAAGATAAACTATGCGCTTGCTTCAAGAACGCTTTTTTTTGATGTAAGGAAAAAAACCTGGACAGAAAATATACTTTCATCTTTTGGCATAGATGCAAGCCTGTTTTCAGCCCCCGGACCATCTGGTGTTTGCCTTGGAACGGTAAATGAGCAAATTGCATCAGAGCTTGGATTTAGGCGAAATGTTTCAGTAATTACAGGCTGCCATGACCAGCCTTGCGCCGCTTTGGGGGTCGGTGCTGTTTCGGGGGGGATTGCAGCAGACGGAATGGGAACTGTTGAATGTGTGACAATCTGTTCCGAAGAACCGCTGACAACTGATGAAATGCTTGAAAATAACTTTTGCCTGCAGGCACACGCAATACAGGATAAATATGTAACTCTTGCATACAATCTTTCTGCGGGCAGTGTGGTCAAGTGGTACAGGAATATTTTTTTAAACGGAGATGGAAGCCAGATAAGGAGCATATCATCAGCCCTTGATTTTTTCCCTTCAAGACTTTTTACTCTTCCATATTTTTCAGCTACAGGCACTCCTTATCTTGATCCTGTTGCAAAAGGTTCAATAATAGGCCTTGATCTCGGCAGCTCAAAGGAAGAGATATTTAAAGGCCTTGTTGAGGGTCTTGTTTTTGAAATTTGCTTTAATCTTGAACTTGCTGAAAAAAGCGGGCTAAGGCTCACTGAATTAAGGGCAACAGGCGGAGGGTCAAAGTCTGATTATGAGCTTAAACTGAAGTCATCAATACTGCAAAGGCCCATACTGCGCATGGATATAAATGAAGCAGGCTGCCTTGCATCAATGATGCTTGCCGGGATTGGTACAAATAAATTCAGCTTTGAAGAGGCAATGAAAAGATTTATAAAAGTTAAGGACAGGTTTGAACCAGACAGTAAAATCAGGGATAGATATCTTGGAAAATACGAAAAATATAAAAAACTATACGGCCTCATAAGCAAATTGTATCTATAATTTTTATTATGAAATATTTTCAAAATTTATTAATAATACAGTATATTTTTTTAAAATCTTAAAGAAATCCGTGACGATATTTAATCATGATTAAACAGTGATATTAAGTTTCACAAGCAGTGGAAAAATATTACTGGTTTTTATAACTAATAAAAAAAAATTTAGTATAATATAAATATAATTTCCTGGAAATGATTTTTTGTGCAGTTGCAATGAAAGCTTGCACATACTTTTAAAACTAAATAACCCTGGCAAGTATGAGTCTTTAATAATTTAAACAAAAATCTAAAAATTTACGGATTTTTTGGTTTTTTAAACCCGGCATTTCTGGATCAATAAGAAAATAAAAATTGGTTTATTTATGGAAAAAACAATTGAATGGCTGCTTGAAGATAATAATCCTGCAGTAAAATATAATACCCTGAAGAACATTCTATATATAAATTTACTGCCGGAAGAGGAAAATACTTTAAAGCACGGGATATCTTTAAATGACCCGGTTAAATCCATCATTGAATTGATTAATACTGATACTCCAGGTAATGAAAATATATATTCATATAATCCTGTATATAAAAGTATGTTTTGGCAGCTGTATTTTCTTTCTGTGCTCGGAGCAACTGTAACTATACCCTTAATTGATTTGCCGTTAAAAGAATTTACTAAAAATATGCAGTCAGCCAAAGGCTCTTTCCCATCAATTGGCAGGTATAAGGGTAGTCTTAATTGCATGCAGGGCATTGTACTTGAAATGCTGCTTCTTTTTGGTTACTTTAAAGATGATTTTACTGTAAATTTATTGAATTTTATAAATGATGACATTTATAAAAATGATTTCAGGTGCAGATATAAACAGAATCTTAAATGCCCCTGGGGCGCAACTAAAATTCTGAAGGCATTAAATCTTTTGCCCGAATCCCTTAAAGGAAATGATTCTATTAAAACTCTTGAAAAGGCAAAAAAGTTTTTAATAAGCCATGATATTGCAGAAGCAAACTATCCCAGAAAAAAAACCAGGAGCAGCAGGTGGTTTCATTTTAGCTTTCCTAGAGGCATATGGAGCGATATACTGGAATTAACGGGCGCACTTGTAGACGCAGGGTGCAATAAAAAAAACAGTAATATAAAAAAAGCTCTTGACTATATAATGTGTAAAAAAAATTCAAAAAACAGGTGGAGGATGGAATATTCACTTAATGGCAAGATGCCTGTAGATGTTGAGAAAAAAAACAATGAAAGTAAATGGATTACATATTTTGCTCTAAAAACTCTTGTAAAAAGCAATTTTTTAAAAATATAGTCCTAAAAATACAATTAAAGATTTTTTAAGTTTCATTATAACCAGGCTTATCTTTTATGAAATTGCTTATTATTTTTAAAACTTTCCTGTTTGCCAGTATCCTGCTGCTGTGTAATTTATTAAACCAGTAAATTTTAGGCTTTCCAAGATTTTTCCAAAGTTCAAGAGTTGATTGCTTAGAAAAAAAATGGTCAAAACGGCAATTAAGCATAAGCGTATTACCAGGCTTGAGCCTGTATGCAAAAGCTGCAGGGTCACATAAAAAGCATTGTTTAATGGTTTTTTCTTTCAATGCAAAATGACTGCAAAGGCCGGTTCTTATTAGTGAATCTAAATCAGTTTTTTCTAATTCTCCACAGAAAACAGGGAAGTCTTTATATAAGAACCTGCATTTTACCCTGTTGATAATATCGTCTTGCAGGCAGTTTCCTTTTAATACATATGAAAGTGAGCTGTTCCAGTGTATTTGATGCCAGTTTCCTCCTCCGAAAATAAGGATTGTTTTATTAATCCGGTTATCGATTGCTGCGGTAATTACCGAAATCATGCTTCCGAGGCTGAATCCGCATAAAACTATCTTTTCATATCCAATATTTTTAATTGCAATATCAATAAATCTTTTTACATCAACTACTGACTGGTGAAAAAATTCAAGCGTTTCTTTATCATCGGTATAAATAAGTTTTTGCCCGCTTAGCTGGCCTGCAGGCGTTCTTGATAGATGGTAAGGCAAGTGAATAAATGCGCAGTCCAGTCCATTGTTCAGCATATTTTTAATAAATGCATAATAATTATTAAGCCTATTTTTCTTAGAGGCAAAACCATGAAGCAACACTAACAAAGTATTGCTTAAATTGTCCCCGGGGGCAGTTTTTTTATCTTTGCTGATAAACACCTCAGAATAGGCCAAGTCATTAATTTTTATATTGGTTTTAAAAGGAGATTCAAAACTTATTAAAATTTTTTGATAAGTACCTTTTTCAGTTTCTTTTTTGATTTCGCAATTGAAATTTTCTTTTTTCTCGTATGAGTAAAGGTTATACATTATTATTTATTTGTATTGCTGATATAATATATGCTAAAGTGACAAAATATTAACAGAAAAATATTTCTATTTGAATAAGCATAAAGGAGGAAAAAATGTGCGGAGATACTGAAAATTGTTCATCAGCATTGAAATATGGATTAATAGGATTTGCGGTTGGACTGGCTGCTGGTGCTATTGCCGCATTATTTCTAACAACCAAGACAGGAGAAGAGCTGAGGACTGAAATCAAAAAAGCTGTAATGGATATAAGGGAAAAGACTGAAGAAAAGGCATCAAAAATTAAAAACATCACAAAGGAAAAATATGCTGAAATAGTTCAAAGCGTTATATCGGGCTATAACAAAGCAAAAGAATTTACAGAAAAAGAGATAGAACTTATAAAAAAAATCCTCCTTGAGCAAAGGGAAAGCGAAAGCTAGTAATAAAAAAAATAGTTTTAATTATCTGCAGGATACCTGTTGTTAAAATATTAACATCCGGTATCCTGTATTATTTTGGGATTATTTTTTTATTTAAACAAATTCAAATAAACACTGCAATGAAGTAAAACCAATCTTAAAATCTACACGAATTAAAAAAAATATTATAAAATTATGTTCTTTTTAATTTAAAGATAATTTTTTTATTTTTAAATTTAGGATAAAATTAGCTTCATTATTTTTAGGGCATTAACTTTTTTAATTCCTTTTTAAAAATATAAGTGTAATTTTGTATAAAAAATATAGAGCATCAGGTAAAAAAAGGTTTCACACGGGGCAGGAATTCAAAGAATAACCCTGCTAATGTGCCGGAAACATATAAAAAATTATGGGAAAAATATAATGGATAGCTATAAAAAGAAAAATGGCATAGACATACTTATGATTGATAATTATGATTCTTTTACTTTCAACCTGGTGCAGTATCTTGGAATCCTGGGTGAAAACATTAAAGTAAGAAGAAATGATAAAATAACTGTGGAAGAAGTAAGAAATCTTGCCCCACACAAAATTGTCATATCTCCGGGACCGGGCAAACCTTCCGATGCAGGTGTCTCTAAAGACCTTATTTCAAGTATTTATAAGGAAATACCAATACTGGGAGTTTGCCTTGGGCATCAGTGCATAGGAGAGGTATTTGGGGCCAAAATAATTAATTCAGGTGTTGTTTTTCACGGGAAAACTTCAATGATATATCATGACGGCAGAACTATATTTAAAGATGTTGCCAATCCCTTTGAAGCTGCGCGATATCACTCATTAATAATTAAAGAAGATACACTGCCACAGGAATTTGAAGTTTCAGCCTGGACCAAAAACGGCATTATCATGGGCATAAGACACAAAGAATTTAATTTGGAAGGGGTGCAGTTTCACCCTGAATCTTTTTTAACAAAAGAAGGGCTTAAACTCCTGCAAAACTTTATAATTTTATAATGGGAAAAAATTCAAATACAGCATTATCAGTAATTGCGCCTGTAGATTTTAATTTTGAATGCAGCGAATTGTTTTATTTTTTAAGCAGTTCAGGCAATTACAGGTATATGTCATTTCTTGACAGCAGCCTGCTTCCAAATAAATACTCAAAATATTCTTATCTTTTATTTGAACCCTGTTTTGCAGTAAGAGCTTCAAAAAGGTTTGGAGAGATTATATATCCGGGAAAAAGCAATTTGATTATGGATAATACTTTTACAAATAATCCAGGTAATATAAATGATTTCCTGGATTATTTTACCGCAAGCCATATTTCTAAAAACAGTTCAGGGAAATATTATGTTAATGATAATATTTGCTTAAACAGCACAGAGGAAAATAATGTTAAAAAAATTATTTTTAGTGATAAACCCCATGTTTTTTTAAAAAATGTTTTAAAAATCTGCAATTATAAGGAAAACGCAAAATACTATTATGAAAATGGAAAGCTTACATCTTCAGCCCGTTCCCTGATTAAAAGCAGTTTGCCGGACTTTACCGGAGGGCTTGCCGGTTTTATATCTTATGATTATAAAAATTATCTTGAAAAACTGCCAAAGACAGCAAAGGATGACCAGGAATTACCTGTTTTTTATTTCCTGCACTTTTGCCGTTTTCTTGCGTTCAGCCACCAATTAAATAAATGGTTTATTATAAAAAACTATAATATTAATGCAGATTTTTATAATAGAAAAAACAGCATTTATAAAGCCCGCACAAAAATCCTGGAGCCAGGAATTGAAAAATGCATATCGGGTGATATGGAAGAAACAATGGAGCGTATTAAAAATATTATCAACAGCAAAAATTTTTTAAGTAAAGATAAAATATTTAAGCATATTGCCAGAAAATATGGCTGTCAAAAAACAGCAAAACTTGATCTAAGGTCAAATCTTAATAAAGATGAGTATAAAAAAGCTGTCAACATAGCAAAAAAATACATACATGAGGGAGATATTTACCAGGTAAATATGACACAGAGGTTTAAATGCAGCCTGGAAGTTGAGCCCTATGACCTGTATTTTATTTTACGCACAAGAAATGCGGCCCCGTTTTCTGCATATCTTTCTTTTCCAGATGTTAAGATTGGCAGTTCTTCACCTGAAAGGTTTTTATTCTTAAAGAAAGATAAAATACATACAAGGCCGATAAAGGGCACAAGGCCCAGGGGCAAAAATGCAACGCAAGATGCATTTTTAAAAAATGAACTTAAAAACAGCATAAAGGACCATGCAGAACTTAATATGATTGTTGATCTTGAGCGCAATGACCTGGGCAAGTTCTGCAAATACGGGACTGTAAAAGTAAAAGAGCATGCGGTTGTTGAAAAGTACGCAAAAGTTTTTCATCTTGTCTCAACAGTGACAGGAAAAGTCCAGCATGGATATGATATTGCGGATATTTTAAAGGCAACATTCCCTGGGGGCTCTATAACAGGAGCGCCGAAGATAAGGGCAATGGAGATAATAGATGAACTTGAAAATATTACCCGTGGTGTTTATACAGGGGCAATAGGATATATAGGTATTGACGGTACAATGGATTTAAATATAGTTATCAGGACTTTTGTAATAAAAAATAAAATCTTTTATTATAATGTCGGAGGGGGCATAGTTGAGGACTCATCTGCAGAAGAGGAGTACCAGGAAACACTGGATAAAGGGCTTGCGCTTAAAGAGACACTGGAGTATTTTACAGGCAGCAGTTAATGTTTGATGGTTTGCAGCAATAATTAATAAAAATGCAGATTTTTTATTATCCAACACCGTTTTTAATAACCCTTATAAAAAATAAAGAATATTTTTGATGAAATATAAAAAATAATATATATAATATGAAAATGATTCAAAGACATGATTGCGTTAATATTTACTGTTTTAAATAATTGTATGGGGGTAAAAAATGAATGATGTAAAAAAATATACTATTGCTGTACTTGGCGGGGACGGTACTGGCCCTGAAGTAGTAAATGAAGGCAAAAAAGTACTGGCTGCAGCAGGCAAAAAGCATAATATTGGATTTGATTTTGAAGAATTTGATTTTGGAGGAGAAAGATATATTAAAACAGGGGAAACTCTTCCGGAAGGAGCAGTTGAAAAGCTTAAGGAATTTAAAGCAATTTACCTTGGGGCAATAGGCCATCCTGATGTTGCTCCAGGGATACTTGAACTTGGAATACTTCTTAATCTTCGATTTGCTCTTGACCAGTATATTAATTTAAGGCCTGTAAAACTTTATCCGGGAGTCGACTGTCCTTTAAAAGATAAAAAACCTGAAGATATCGATTTTATAGTTGTGAGGGAAAATACCGGGGATTTGTATGCGGGCCACGGTGGGGTTACAAGAAAGGGAAGTGCGCATGAGGTTGCAACACAGGTGATGGTTTACGACAGGCAGATGATTGACAGGTGCCTTGAATATTCTTTCAAACTTGCAGTTGAGAGGAAAAAGGAAGGAAAGCCGGGAAAGCTCACTCTTGTCCATAAAACGAATGTTTTAACTTTTGTGGGTGATTTATGGTTCAGGGCGTTTATGGAAATGTCTGAAAAATATCCTGAAGTGCAAACTGATTATAATCATGTTGATGCAGCATGCATGTGGATGGTAAAAAATCCTGAGTGGTACGATGTTATTGTTACCGGCAATATGTTTGGGGATATTATAACTGACCTGGGCGCAATGGTACAGGGCGGCATGGGAATAGCAGCAGGCGGGAATATAAATCCTGAAGGTACTTCAATGTTTGAACCCATCGGGGGGTCAGCGCCCAAATATACGGGTATGAATATAATTAATCCTCTTGCGGCAATTGAGGCGGCGCGCATGATGCTCAAGCATCTTGGCGAGGCTCAAGCAGCAAAAGCAATTGAGAAAGCAGTATCATTTGCATGCACAAAAATAAATAGCTTAAGTGCGGGTAAAATGGGTTTCTCTACTTCAGAAATAGGTGATATGATAGCAGGGCATATTTTGGATAATTAAAAATACCGTCCGTTTTAATAACTGCCGCTTTTTTATGATATAATTTATTTATGCCAGATTCAGTATTTATAAATGGAAAATATATATGTGCAAAAGGGGCAGCCTTAAGCATTTTTAGCCCGGGTTTTTTGTATGGCGACGGTGTTTTTGAAACCCTGAAAAGCTGCAGCAAAGAGATTATATTTTTTGATGAGCATATTGACAGGCTTTTTTCATCGCTTAGAGAACTGAAATACAGTTATTCATTTGACAGGGAGCATATAAAATCTGCAATACTGAAGCTTATTGCAAAAAACAGGCTAAATAATTGTAATGCAGCAATAAAGATAATAGTATCAAGAAGAAATTATATTGATAAATTCAGGATTGATTTCTGGGCAGAGCCGGATCTAATAATCACTGCAAAAAAAATTGCAAATTATCAGAAGGATATTTATAAAAAAGGTTTAATAATTATCAGCTCATCTATAAGGAGGAATCCCTGCAGTAATTTTCTTTACAAGCATAAGCTTTTAAACTATTTTGAAAACATTTATGCAAAGAATGAAGCATATGCAGCAGGCGCAGATGAGGCCCTTTTTATAACCAGGGACAAGACAGTTCTTGAATGCGCCTCATCAAATATTTTTTTGGTAAAAAACGGCAGTATTATCACTCCTGCCCTTACTCAAAATATACTTCCCGGCATTACAAGGCAAAATGTTATAAATATATGCAAAAAAAATAATATTAATATCATCCAGAAAAAAGTTCATTATTTCGAGATAATGGAAGCGGATGAAATCTTTATAACAAATTCTATATCGGATATAATGCCGGTAAAAATGGTTGACTCTCACACAATTGCAAAATGCAACATACCCGGTAAAGCTACAGAGCTGGTGTCAGTTCTTTACAGGCAAGCGTGTCTATAATTTTTTATTTGAATTTGACAGCTGTTTTTTTTTATAATATTTTATATAAAGAAATAATTGTTCACTATTATTCCTGTTTTAAAACTATAATGCCTTGAGTGTTAAATAAACTATTGTAATCAACTGGAAAAACTTGTCTATTTGTAATTTTGGCTTGTTTTGTTAAGGAGTATTGAATATGAGAAAATACCACAATATTATGGAAATAATAACGCACAGAAGAAGCATAAGGTCCTATGATTCAAAAGAAATTGAAGCTGAAAAAATGGATTATGTCTTGAATGCTTTCAGGAAGGCTCCTTCTGCCAAAAACCTCCAGCCCTGGAAACTTATAGTCATAAAAGACAGGCACAAAAAAAACGACCTTGCTATTGCCTGCAATAACCAGGGTTTTATAGCCGAAGCCCCGGTACTGCTGGCGGCATGCGCCAAAGAAGAGGAGGCTTACGGAGTAATGGGCGGCTATATGAGCAGTTATCCAATTGACATAGCAATTGCGCTTGAGCACCTTATACTTGCAGCAGCAGAACAGGGTTTAGGAACATGCTGGATTGGGGCTTTTAAGGAAAAACTTGTAAAAGATATACTTGGAGTGCCTGAAAATGTGAGGATTGTTGCATTAACCCCGCTCGGCTACCCGGGAGCAGGAGCAGAAACGCCAAAAAGGGGAAGAAAATCCATATCTGAAATAGTTTGCTATGAAAAATACTGCGACTGAGCGTCATGAAAATAATAGCGACCCATGTTAGCTCTGATTTTGATTCTTTTGCAGGAATGGTTGCTGCAAAAAAGCTTTATCCTGATGCTAAAATTATTCTTCCAGGTTCAATTAACCAAAATGTCAGGAAATTTATTTCAATATATGAAGATGAACTGCCCCAGTCATTTGAACCTGCAGATATAGATATTTTTGCTGTTAAAAAGATAATAATAATAGATACAAGCATTGCTTCTAGACTTGGCGACCTTAAAAGCATTGCAGAAAAAAAAGGCACAGAAATAATAATATACGATCATCACTGCAAGTCCCCGTATGACATTTTAAATGCTGATAAAATTATTAAAGACACAGGCGCTACCACATCAATACTTGTCAGTATTTTAAAGAAACAGGATATAATAATAAATTCTTTTGAGGCGACGCTTTTTGCTCTGGGTATTTATGAAGACACTGGTTCTTTTTCTTACCCTAATACAAGGCCGCTGGATTTTGAAGCCTGTTCATTTTTGCTAAAAATGGGAGCAAGCCTTTCTGTGGTTGCAAAATTCCTCAATCCGCCTATGGACCAGATTCAGCATAAACTTCTGGAGAAACTTATATCTGCTTCAAAAAAAATAAATATTAATGAAAAAAAAATAATATTATCAAGTACCGAGACTGAGAAGTTTACCGAAGGCCTTTCAATTATCACCAGGAAATTGGGCCAGATCGAAGATGTTGATATTGTTTTTTGCTGGGTCAAAATGAAAGATAAAACATATCTGGTTGCAAGAAGCGACGACCCGTCAGTGGATGTATCCGGGATTATCAAAGTACTGGGCGGGGGAGGACATGCCCAGGCTGCTTCTGCAGTTTTGAAAGATGCCGGAATAAAAGATATAGAAAACAGGCTTATAGCTTCACTTTATAAAAACATCAAAAAACCCATGGTCGCCAGGGATATAATGTCTTATCCGATAAGGACTGTTAGTGAGGATGCAAGTATTGAAAAAGTTAATGACTTTCTGAAAAAATACGGGCACACGGGCATACCAATTGTTGACAGCAGTAATGGCATAGTAGGAATAATTACAAGAAAAGACGTTGACAGGGCTCTAAAGCATGGGCTTTCCCATGCTCCGGTAAAGGGATTTAAATCCCGGGGGCTTGTAACAACAGGGCCAAATACCACTGTTGAAGAAATACAGAGAATGATGATAGAAAACGGTATCGGTAGAATTCCGGTTGTTGTAAGGGGTGAAGCCGTGGGTATTGTTACCAGGAAAGATATTTTACGTTACCTTCATGGAAAAATAAAAACCGGTGCAGGCAAAAGCGCTGCGGGCACAAATCAAGAAAAATTTTATCCTTCACCTGAAGTTGTAAAAGAAAGGCTAATGTTTTACCTTCCGGAAAGTATTTTTTCAGTACTTAAAAAGGCTTCTTTTACTGCAAAGAAGCTTAAAGTAAAGGTTTACCTGGTCGGGGGCCTGGTCAGGGATTTGCTGCTGGGTATGCCAAACCTTGATGTTGATATTGTTGTAGAAGGCGATGGCATAGCTCTTGCAGAAAAACTTGCCCATGAATCCGGCGCAAGGGTGGAAAGTTATCAAAAGTTTAAAACGGCTGTTATTATTTTTGAGAATTACCGGCATATTGATATTGCTTCTTCAAGAATAGAGCACTATAAGGAGCCGGCTGCACTTCCGGATATAGAACCTGGCAGCATAACCCAGGACCTTGCAAGAAGGGATTTTTCAATAAATACCCTTGCCATCTCTTTAAATGAAGATGATTTTGGCAGGATAATTGATTTTTTCGGGGGAAGGAAAGATCTCGGGGAAAAGAAAATCAGGGTACTACATAAACTTAGCTTTGTGGAAGACCCGACAAGAATATTAAGGGCTGTAAGATTTGAACAGAGGCTTGGGTTCAAAATGGATATGCAGACTGAAAAATTGGCCATTCTTTCTATAAAAATGAATATTCTAAAGGGATTAAATGGTATCAGGATAAGGGATGAACTTGTATCAATATTAAA
>VGAZ01000011.1 GCA_016870615.1 Actinomycetota bacterium
AAAAGAAGGATACATGGCTCTATTTAGAAAAAGAAAAATAGGAATTGCTCTTTCCGGGGGTGCGGCACGCGGGCTTGCGCACATTGGCGTACTGCAGGTTCTTGATGAAATCGGAGTAGAAATAAGTGCAGTCAGCGGCTGCAGCATGGGAGCAGTAATAGGCGCAGTTTACAGCCTCGGATACGACCTTCAAGAAATAGAGGAATATATAAAAAATACTGACTGGAGAAACTTCCTGTTGTTTTCAGTTCTAGCTCTCTCACGCGCAGGAATAGTAAATGATTACAAAGTTGAAGAAGTCTTTAAAAAATATTTTGGCGACAAAAATTTTGATGAATGCAGCAGGCAGTTCTGCTGTGTGGCAGTCGATATTATAAGCGGCAAAAAAGTTGTTTTAAAAACAGGCAAAATAAAGGATGCTGTAAGGGCATCCATTTCTGTTCCCGGTATTTTTCCCCCTGTTTACACAGATAACGGAATACTTGTGGACGGAGGGTTAATGGAGCCGCTGCCCACTGATGCGATAGGCGAGCTTGACTGCAATTATATTATTGCATCATCTATTTCCTTTGACAGGGATATTCCAGTCACTCAGGCAACAAAAGCAGGTGTGCACCAGAATGATAACCATGATATAAAAAAAATGTCCATACAGTCGATTCTTGATAAAAGCATGAACCTTGTCCACACTCAGCTTGTGCAAAGTTATATTGAAAAAGCCGATATTGTAATTGAGCCGAAAATAGGGGACTTTGGCTTTTTTGATTTTGTAAAGGGCCTGCAGATAATTGAAGCAGGCCGCAAAGCTGCAATTAAGAAAATCCCTGAAATAAAGAAGAAATTAAAGATAAGATAATGTGGTGTTTTCTATTCAAATTCCAGTGAAAAGTCTGCTGCCGGCGCAGAATGGGTAATGCATCCTGCAGATACTATATCAACTCCGCATTTGCATATTTCTTCAATGCTTTCAAGGGTTACCCCCCCGCTTGCCTCTATAAGGCATGCTCCCCGGGTTTTCCCCCTTATTATCTCTACTGCTTCTGACATCTGTTTTATGCTCATATTGTCAAGCATTATAATATCAGCTTTATTATCAATTGCTTCATCCAGCTCAGCAAATGTCTTAACTTCAACTTCTATTTTCAAATGATGGGGCGCCATAGATTTTGCAGATTTTAAAGCGCCTGCAATGCCGCCTGAAGCAATTATATGATTGTCTTTTATAAGCACGCCATCAAAAAGCCCGTATCTGTGATTAAAGCCCCCGCCGCAGATAACAGCATACTTTTCAAGTTTTCTAAGCCCCGGTTTTGTTTTTCTTGTATCTGTAATTTTTACATTATATTTTGAGGCAATTGCCGCAAATTTTGAAGTTAGCGAGGCGATTCCTGACATATGCTGTAAAAAATTCAGCGCAGTCCGCTCTGCAGAAAGAAGGCTTGCCGAAGGTCCGCTGGCCCTGCATATTATATCCCTGTTATTTAAAAAATCACCGTCCTTCTTCAATTTTTCAAATACAATGCTCTTATCAATCTCATTAAAAACAAACTGCATTATATCTACGCCGCATAAAACAGTGCCATCTTTTTCTTTGCAAACTGCAAATGCGCGGGAAATGCTTTGAGAAGGTACAGTGTATTTTGAGGTAATATCTCCGTAACTGCCAAGGTCCTCCAATAGGGCATGCCTTATAATTTCATATACCTCAAATTTTTCCAGTTTTTTTATTGCCGGTACTTCCAACTTAAAAACCTGCTTTCAAATCTTTTATAGCCGCTTAAAAATAAAATAAGCATTTAATAGTATGCGCCTGTTAAAATAAATTATAAATAAAATCTTTGCAAAATTCTGCAATAAAAAACATTACTCAACCAGTTCAAAATGAGAATTGTCATTTTTAAGTATAATGTGCTTTTTCCAGTTGACATCATCTTTTTCCGGCCAATCATTACGAAGGTGGGTGCCCCTGCTTTCGGTTCGCAGCAGTGCTGCTTTTGAAATAAGGCGGCCCACTGTCAGCATGTTGGCAAATTCTATTGTTTCTTTATTTGCCAAAACAGGGCGCAGGTATTTTTTTAATGTGCAGTCTATATATTGACGGGCATTATTTAAACTTTTTTCATCACGCAGTATACCGACATTTGCACTCATCATTTTCCTGAAACCATGTACCAGTTCAGCAGTATTTACTGGAGGGGGATTTGTCAGGTTTTGACTTCCGGAGCTGCTTTTTGCAAGCTCTTTTATTTTTGCTATTATCCTGTCGCTTGAAGGCTTATTTTTATTCTTTATTTTCTTTATTATATCTCTTGATATTTCCCAGCCAAAAACAAGCCCTTCAATAAGGGAATTGCTTGCAAGCCTGTTTGCGCCATGGGCCCCGGTTGCAGCTGTTTCTCCGCAGGCATAAAGACCGCCAATATCAGTTCTTCCTTTAAGATCAGTTTTTATTCCGCCGTTTAAATAATGTGCAGCAGGAAACACTTTAATCAAATCAGTCCCAAGGTTGAGCCCGTTCTCTTTAAGTTTTGCTATTATATTTGGAAACCTTACTTTCAAAAGTTTTTCAGGAATATGTGTTGCATCAAGAAATATAAAATTAAGATTCTGCGCCGACATAACCTTAACCATTTCCTTGACCACAATATCCCTTGGAGCCAGCTCCGCTTTGGGGTGTTTGCCAACCATAAATCGCCTGCCGTTACTGTCTCTCAGGTATGCCCCTTCCCCTCTTAAGGCTTCAGTGATTAAAAAAAGATGCCCGTCATTTGTTTTAAAAACTGTAGGGTGGAATTGTATAAACTCAATATCCTTAATAGATGCCCCTGCCCTGTACGCCATTGCAATGCCGTCACCGGTTGAAATTGAAGGGTTCGTTGAAACATCATAAAGCTGGCCTATGCCGCCGCTTGCAATTACAATATTTGAACAGGGGTGTATGTGTGTTGTATTGTCTTTTATATCCAGCGCAATTATCCCTGCGGCCTTGCCTGAGTCTGTGATTATATCCACTGCAAGATGTTCGCTGAAAAAATCAATATTTGAAAAAGTCCCGGAATATTTTACCAGCTTTTTTTCAATTTCCTCGCCGGTGGCATCACCGCCTGCATGAAGGACACGCGGATACGTGTGGCCGCCCTCGGTTGTAAGGCTTATTTCACCGCCTGTAATATCAAAAGCTATTCCAAGCTCCACAAGATCCTCAATCATGCGGGGAGCGCTTTTTACAAGTTTTTCAACTGCGGCGCTGTCGCACAGGCCCTGTCCGGCTTCAATAGTGTCTTCATAATGCGTTTTCCACCAGTCAGGCTTTTTAACTGCAGCAGCTATTCCTCCCTGGGCGTACCATGTGGTTGATTCGGAAAGATTGCTTTTTGTTAGCACCTTTACTTTGGAATATTTTGATACTCGTATCGCTGTGGAAAGGCCGGCTATACCGCTGCCTACTATTATGCAGTCGCTGAAGTCATGAATCTTTTTTATGCCGCATGTATTGATTAAATACCCTTGAATCATAAGCCCTTTCACCTAACTTAATTCGAGCATCCTGTCAATTGCGCGCTTTGCTTTGGCAATAACATCAGCATCAATTTTAATTTCAAAAATTTCCTCCTGAAGCGACCATAGGATTTTTTCCGCAGTTATCAGTTTCATATTGGGGCATATTGCTTTTTCATACGCCGGGTAAAATATTTTATCCGGGTTTTCCTTCCTTAACCTGTGCAGTATTCCTATCTCGGTCCCGATTATAAATTCTTTTTTTGGGGAATTCTTTACAAATGAGAGCATATGGCCAGTGCTCAGTACTTCATCGGCTGCTGCAGCAACGTCGGGAGTTGATTCAGGATGCACAAGAACGGCTGCATCCAGATGCTCTTTTTTAAGCGCGATGAGCGATTTGAGGTTTATCCTTACATGAGTCGGGCAGTAACCGTTCCAGAAAATCATCTCTCTGCCTGTTTTGCCCTTAACATAGCTTCCAAGGTATTTATCAGGGATAAATATAATTTTTTTATCATGCGGTATGGAATTTACAATTTTTACAGCATTTGAAGATGTGCAGCATATATCGCTTAATGCCTTTACGGCTGCTGTGGAATTAACATAACACACAACCACTGCGCCAGGATGCTTATTTTTTAAATCTTCAAGATCGCCTGCTGTTATCATATCCGCCATTGGGCACCCGGCATTTTCATCAGGAATAAGGACTTTTTTTTGGGGGGAAATTATTTTTGCAGTCTCTGCCATGAAGTGGACACCGCAGAATACTATCATGCTGTTCTGTGTCTTTGACGCCTCTATGCTCAGCTGGAGGGAGTCTCCGACAAAGTCTGCAATATCCTGCACTTCGTCTATCTGGTAATTGTGGGCAAGTATTACTGCATCCTTTTCTTTTTTAAGTTCAAGAATTTTATCTGCCAGGTTTTTTTCTTTATTCATAATTTAAAAAATTAAAAAGAATTGAATAATTTTTAATTTGCGTTTAAATTATATAGCGTTTATATTGTGTTTACATTTAAAACTTTTTTAAATATACGGAAAGTTAATTATATAGGAAAAGAAATAATAATAAAATACAGCAAATCCTGGAGGGTTTTTGAGGTTAATTATCAGTGAAAAAGAAATAGCGGCAAAAAGAATAGCGCAGATACTTTCAGGCGATGGAGTGCGTGAAGAAAAAATCTACGGCATACCTGTGCACTATATCAATTACAGGGGCATGGAAAGCGCTATAATGGGACTTCAGGGGCATGTGCTTAAGGTTGATTTCCCCCAGGAGTATTCAAACTGGTTCAAGGTTGACCCGGTTGATCTTATTGATGCAAGGATAGACAAAATACCCATACATAAAAAAATAGTACAGGCATTAAACAAGGTTGCAGATAAAACAGAGGAAATAATAATTGCAACCGACTATGACAGGGAAGGAGAGCTGATAGGCTTTGACGCCTGGCAGATAATAGAGGCAAAAAACAAGCTCTCAGGCATAAAAAGGGCAAGATTTTCTGCAATTACTGAAACAGATATAAATAATGCTTTTTCAAGTCCAGGCAAAATTGATTTAAACCTTGCTTTTGCAGGCAGGGCGCGCCAGGACATAGACCTTATCTGGGGAGCAGTGCTTACAAGATTTATTTCACTTGCTTCATATCAGGTAAAGGACAAATTCCTCTCAGTGGGCAGGGTGCAGTCGCCCACACTTACGCTTATAGTGGAAAGGGAGCTTGAGATTGCAGCTTTTGCTCCTGAGCCTTACTGGGTTGTTAATGTAAAACTGTCCACAGATAAAGGCGAGGAATTTGAAGCGTCACATAAGAAAAAAAGATTTTTAAAAAAAGAAGATGCAGAAAAAGCATTTGCAAAAATAGGCGGCAGGGCAACTGTAAAATCAGTTGAAGAAAAAATAAGAAATATTGCCCCTCCTGCGCCTTTTAATACAACCGGCCTTATTGTTGCAGCCAATTCAATAGGCTTTACTGCTGCAAAAACTATAAACACAGCAGAAAATCTTTATATGAACGGTTATATAAGCTATCCGAGAACCGATAATACTGTTTATTCCAATACAATTGATTTAAAAGGGCTTGCAAAAATGCTTGGCGGCTCGGAAGGCTTAAAAGAAGCTTCTGCGGCAGTGCTTGCCCAGGATAAAATTGTTGCATCAAGAGGTAAAAAGAGATCCACGGATCATCCTCCAATATACGCAACCGCAGTGGCGGCAAAGGGCAATCTTTCAGATGATGAATGGAAGCTTTATGAGCTTATTGCAAGAAGGTTTCTATGTACCCTGCTGCCTGCAGCCCGGGTAAAAAGCATAACGGCCTCAATGGACATAAGCGGCGAAACTTTTATTGCAAACGGTTCAAATGTTATAGATAAGAATTGGATAGCCCATTACCCGTATTACAGGCAGGAGGATGTTTTTATACCTGAGTTGAGGCCAGGCCAGGAGCTTGAAATAACAGGCAAGCAGCTTGAAGATAAGGAAACCAGGCCCCCTTCAAGATATTCACAGGGCAGGCTTGTCGAAAAAATGGAGGAACTGGGTCTTGGAACAAAAGCAACCAGGCATTCAATAATACAAAGCCTTATAACAAGGGGCTATGTTAAGGGCAATCCGCTTATACCCTCTGAAAAAGCTGTTGCTGTAGTAAAAGTTTTAAAGAAGCATGCTGAAAGAATTTCCACGCCCGATATGACTTCAGAACTTGAAAGCGACATGGACGGCATTGTCCGTGGAGATGAGACAAGGGAAGAAGTAGTTGAAAAATCAAAAAAAATGCTTAAAGATGTAATGGTTAAACTGAAAAAAGACAGGGCCGAGATATCGCAGGAAATAAAAAAAGCTGTAAAAGAGGACCTTATTGCAGGAAAATGCATTGATGAGGGCTGCAGCGGCAATTTAATAGTCAGGACTTCTAGAAAAACAAGAAAAAGATTTATCGGATGCAGCGCATACCCCCAGTGCACAAGGACCTTTTCCCTGCCGCAATCAGGGCTTCTTCTTACCACAAAGGATTTGTGCAAACACTGCGGTTATCCTGTTGTAAAAATAATAACAAAGGGCAGAAAGCCCTGGGAATTATGCATAAACAGTGATTGTCCCGGTAAAGATGAGAAATATAAAAATAACAGAAATAAAAAACAGCCTCAAAGTTCTGCTGATTAAAGCAAGTTTTGAGCTGCCTGGTGATATACTGGATGCTGTTAAGGCAGCCAGGAGCATTGAAACATCCCGGTCTGCGCAAAGCATGCTTGATATGATAATTGAAAACGCAGGTATTGCATGTACAGAAAAACTGCCCCTTTGCCAGGACTGCGGCACCGTTTATGTAAATATTGAAATGGGCCCTGATGTATGCATTGTGCCGGACAATAATTTGCCGGGATCTTCACAGGAAAAATTTCCTGGACAAAAAAATAATTTTATAATAAATGCAATAAGTGAAACAGTATCTGAAGTTTATGAAAAATATTATCTCCGTAATTCCATAGTGTCAGACCCGCTGTATGAACGCGTAAATACAGGCAATAATCTTCCTACAATAATCAATTTAAGCTTATCGGACAAACCAGGCTTTTATCTGGAAGTAAATTTAAAAGGCGGGGGAAGTGAAAACTGCTCCTGGCTTTTTATGCTCAATCCTTCATGCGGCGAAGATGATTTAAAGAATAAGGTCGTTCAGCTTGTAAAGTCTAATGTTACAAAAGCTTGCCCGCCTGTAATAATAGGCATTGGTATCGGCGCAACCGCATCTGAGGCTCCAAAACTTGCAAGAAAAGCAGCATTCCGCAACCTTGAAATAAGAAATGGACACAGCAGGTATGCCTGCCTTGAAAAGAGTATCCTTGAGGCTGTTAACAGTACCGGAATAGGCCCGCAGGGCCTTGGGGGAAAGACAACGGCGCTTGCATGCAATATTGAGTTTGCGCCATGCCATATGGCAACATTGCCTCTCTCGATATTTTTCGGGTGCCACTCCACAAGGCGGGCCGGGGAAAGGCTTTAAAAAAGGTTTTGAAAATAGTAAATATCCAGTAAGCCCTTTTGGCCAAAAAATCATTAAATGGGATAGAAATCCTGGCAATTATTGTATTTTATGCCCGGGGGATCCAGAATCAAGTTCTTATAAATTTAAAAATATCACCGCCGTGTATGTCATATGCCACAAATAAAGGCAGGTCCTTTACTTCTATTTTAAATATTGCTTCCGGTCCAAGGTCATTATAAGCTGCAACGCTTATTTTTTTTACTTTCTTTGCCAGGTATGCCGCCACACCTGGCGGGGCAATAAAATAAACTGCGCCGTATTTTACCAGGAGCTCTTTTAAGCTGTCGCTTCTTGCGCCTTTGCCTATAGTTGCGCACAGGCCCTTTTGCAGAAGTGGTTCTGTTAAACTGTCCATTCTTGCACTTGTCGTTGGGCCAAAGCTTCCGCTTGCTTTTCCTGGCGGGGCAGGGCTGGGGCCCACATAAAAAACAGCCTGGCCGCTAAGATTTACAGGAAGCTTACCACCCCGGTTCATTGCGTCTATAATCCTTCTGTGCGCCGCATCCCTTGCGCCGATTATTTCTCCGCTCAGAAGGACAAAATCCCCGGCTTTTAAACCTGTTATTTTTTTGCGCTCAAGTGGTGTATTTAATTTAATTGGCATTTAATAAAATAAAGTGTCTATAATAAATTAATATATGTAAAACAGTTAGCATCACCTGCTTTACAACAAATAATCAATCATCCCTGTCATCAAGAGGGCTGAAATACTGGTCCTTTTTAAAGTAATTATCATATGAATACTGCTTTGGCTTATTTACTTTTTTTATGCGCCTTTTCCTGCTGAATATAAGCACAAATATTAAAAAAATTATAAAAATACCAATAAGCCCAAGTACTGAAACAAGGACATAAGACAGGTATTTAATTTTTTTGCCTTCGATATAAATGTTTTGCTTGTCGCCAAACTCAATATTCCACAATGCAATATTATTCTCCCCGATAACATCAGCATCAGATTTAATTATCTTTACGGGAAATTTTACCTGGTATGTAATTTGAAGAAGCTCGTCATCGGCGCCAAAAAGCGCTGCAGTTCTTGAAAAATCCCCGCTGCTGCCCTGTGACTCAATAAGTGAAGGGTCTATTTCCATATCTATATAATCATAAAAAAAATACTCACTGTAAAAAAAGTAGTCTTTTTTTTCGATTTTTGCATAAAATCTTTCAGGAGGGTTTTCTGAATAATTGTCGATGGAAACATGCTGGAGAAAGTTGATGTCATCAAATTCAACCGTTGACTTAAAATGGGTGTAACCTTCTGCTTCATAAGTCTCAATATTACCCTCAGGAAATGCCCTGATTATCTTGTCATACATCGACTCCCTGTCTGTTAGCACAATTTCACCTTTCTGGAGATACTGTGTCTTAACAGCCAAATCAACTGTCCTTATGCCGGAATAATCCTCATTTAATTGGGTATAAACGTCTAAAAATGTATTGTCACAGGCGCAAGCCAGAAACATTACTACAGCAAGGATAAAGACTAAAAAAATTTTTACAGTCACTTTTTTGGTCATAGAATTATTATCCCCCATACAAGCCAAAAAGCAGAATCAGCAATATCTGCGCATATGTATTATTGAATTATACTAATTTTAACAAATATCCAATCATGTTAAAATATTGATAAATATATTTATAAGTATTGTAGCATATATCCCTGTATTACTTAATTTGCTGTCAATAATATATTTTTATTAAATAGCGGTTTTTTACAGACTGTGTGCTTTACAGGACATATATTTAAATTAAGCGTTTTAACAAATTTTTTAACCGGGGAAAACTTTGGTAATATACAAAAATAAAATTGCCGGTATTTCGGGTTCTGCCGTTGATAATGCCTCAAAAGGCATATTTATTACATTTGAGGGGGTAGACGGCTCCGGCAAAACGACACAGATAAAACTTTTAAATAAATTCTTAAAAGAAAAAGGTTTTAATTCTTTTATTACCCGGGAACCGGGCGGAACAGCGCTGGGCGATAGCATAAGAAAACTCCTGCTGAACCCTGAAAACAACGGACCTGTTGCCAGGGCTGAGGCACTGCTCTTTGAAGCTGCAAGGGCTGAGCTTACTGAAAAAGTAATACGGCCTGCGCTTGATAAAGGTAAAATAGTAATATGTGACAGGTATTTTGATTCAACGCTGGCCTACCAGGGATTTGCAAGGGGACTTGGAATCGACAGTTTGCTGGATTTGAGTCTGTGGGCAACATCGGGACTTGTCCCTGATATAACATTTTTGCTTTCGCTGGATGCTTCAGACAGCGAGAAAAGGCTGGACAGGCAGTCAAGGAAACGGGACAGGATAGAACATGAGGATGGCGATTTCAAGAAAAAACTCCAGGAAGGCTATAATGAGCTTGCCGGCAGGTTCAAAGAAAGGATAGTTTTAATAGATGCAAATAAGGAAATTAATAAAATATTTTGTGATATAAAGTTAAAAATGCTGGAATTGCTTATTAGCAGGGGATGGCTTACACAGTGATGATGGACAAACCGGATTATCTTGCAGAAAGCCTGAAAAATAAATCGAATTTAAAAGTTTTAAATAATGCTGTTGCACTGCGCAGTATTTCCCATGCATATCTTTTTTCAGGATCAAATACGGATTTACTGGCAGATCTGGCATTAAAATTTGCAGCAACAGTAAACTGCAAGGATGATGGCTGCGGGAGTTGCCGGATATGCTTAAATACCTTGAAAGGCATATATGAAAACATTCTTATTATTGAAGCCGAGGGAGCTGAAATTACCATTGATAAAATAAGGCAGCTTCAGCGTTTTATGGCAACAAGCGCACATCCCGGCGGCAGGAAAATATGCATCATTAAGGAAGCGGAACTGATGAACCAGACATCAGCTAACAGTCTTTTAAAAGTACTTGAAGAGCCGCCAGGCATTGATAGCATGTTTATTTTGCTGGTTGAATCCAGTTCATTGGTACTTCCCACAATATCATCACGCTGCATAGTTTTTGAATGGGATTTTAAAGACTCAGGAAGTCCTTTTGCAGGAGCTGCTGATACGGCAAAAAAATACCTTTTTGATTTAATTGATGCGGGTATTAAGGAAATACTTATGCCCGGCAGCAATTACGCCAGTGCAGCAGGCCTTTCATTAAGAATAACAGATTTTTTCAAACAGCAGCTTTCATTGCAGGATGATAACAGCAGCAGGCAGATTGAAAAACTAAAAGGCGCAGGCGCAACTTCATCAGAATTAAAAAAATTTGAAGACGCTTTAAAATCGGCTGCCAGGCGCAGGGAAAAAAAATATTATAATTTGGGAATGCAATTTGTTTTTGATATAATAACTGCCTGGCTTTCAGATATAGTAGCAGTAATTGCCAGGGCTGGACCAGAGGCGCTTAACTATCCGGCAAATTTTGGTTTTATTAAAAAGAATGCAGTTTCTATAAAAGTAGAAAAATTAATTGATATTACAGAAGTTGTGGAGAAAAACAGGTCATACCTGAAATTTTCTATATATGAGGAAATTGCAATAGACAATATTTTTTTGAAGCTCCGTAAAGCGCTGGAGCAGAATTAGAGGTATTAAGATGCCCGTTACTTTAGGTGTTATATTCAGGAAGAGCGGAAATATTTATTACTATAATCCCGGGGACATAGAACTTACAGTAGGCGACAGGGTTATTTGCCATATGGATAATATCACAGATATAGGTGAAGTGGTGAGCCCGCCTTCCGAGGTGGATGCTGCAGAACTTTTGCACCCTGCAAGCAAAATAATAAGGAAGGCCACAGAATACGACCTGTCTGTCCTTGATTTGAATAAATCAAAGGAAATGGAAGGATTTAAAAAATTTGAGGAACTGGCGCGTTTGCATAAACTGCTTATGAAACTTGTGGATGTGCATGTTCTCTTTGACAAGAGCAAAATGATATTCTATTTCACTGCCGAAAGAAGAGTTGATTTCAGGGATATGGTAAAAGAGCTTGCCTCCTATTTTAAAATAAGGATTGAGCTGAGGCAGATAGGTGTAAGGGATGAGGCAAAAATTGTAGGAGGGCTTGGCCCATGCGGAATGGATTTGTGCTGCAAAAGCTTCCTTACTGATTTTGAGTCCATTTCAATTAAAATGGCAAAGGACCAGAACCTTCCGCTGAATCCTTTAAAGATTTCAGGCATATGCGGAAGGCTAATGTGCTGCATTAAATATGAGTATGATTCATATAAAGAATTTGTGGACATTGCTCCCGAGCGGGGAGCAAAGGTGAAAACAAGGCACGGTACGGGAGTTGTTATCGGCCTTGAGCCCTTAAAGAAATCTTTAATAGTTGAGTTTGAAAACCAGAACAGGAAGTCAATGCTTTTATCAGATGTTGAGGTTACCGGTGAAAAGGTTCAGCTTGAGCCGGAAGCCAAAAACAGCCCGGATGATTTGCCGGTGTAGCTCAATTGGTAGAGCAGCTCATTCGTAATGAGCAGGTTACCGGTTCAAGTCCGGTCATCGGCTCCATTGTATATAGAGGATTATAACTACCTTATGCTTATACAAAATTTAAGAAAAAGATTATCAGAAGATATTTATTTATTTCTTGAAAAATCCTCTGCAGTAAATAAAAGCGGCATACCAAAAAAACCAGATACCCTTAATGATAAAGTTATGCAGATAACTTTGAGCATACCAAAGAACCGGGAATTTGGTGATTTGTCAACAAATGCGGCGCTTGTGCTTGCGCCTGTTCTAAAAAAAAGCCCCCTGAAAATTGCAGAAGAAATAAAGAATAATATAATAATCACCTGGCCTGAAGCTGCAGACATTAATATTGCAGCACCTGGATTTATTAACTTTTTTATAAGCAGGGATTATATTTTAAATAATCTTGAAGCAATAGCCCTTCAAAAATACAAGTATGGCTGCAATAAACACGGTAAAAATATTAAAGTGCAGATCGAATTTGTAAGCGCAAATCCAACAGGAGGCTTGCATATAGGCCATGGCAGGTGGGCGGCACTTGGCGACAGTCTCTCAAACATTTTTATTTCAAACGGCTTTGATGTATGCCGTGAATATTATATAAACGACTTTGGCAGCCAGACTGCAAAATTTTCATTATGCCTTGCCAGCATATACCTTAAGGCTTTCGGACAGGATACTGAATATCCCCAGGACGGTTATCCGGAAGAGCTTGTTAAAAGTGTTGTTGACCAGGTACTAAATGAGGAAAAACTTACTGACGGCCCAGGGTTTAAAGGCAGATATATAAAGAACAAAAAAAGTGACGGCAGCTTTAAAAAAATTACGGGCCGTGCCGGGTCTGATGCAATATCTGAAATGGCTGATATTGACGCAATCGGGCTGCAGGGTATCGGCATAATGATAAAAAGAATTGCAGCATCGCTTAAATCAATGAATGTGGAGTTTGACGAGTGGTTTTATGAAAGCAGCCTGTATAAAAATGCAAACTTTGAAAAAACAATACAGCAGCTTGAGAAAGAAAAGTTAGTTTACAGAAAAGATGATGCCCTTTGGTTTAAAGCAGCCCTGCATGGAGATGAAAAGGACAGGGTGGTTGTAAGGAGCGGCGGAGAGCCCACATACTTTGCCTCGGATATAATGTATCTTATAAATAAAGCAGGCAGGAGATTTAAAAAGCTCATATACATACTTGGAGCTGATCATCACGGTTATATAAAAAGGCTGCATGCAATTGGAAAAGCAACAGGTTTTGATGAGCGCAATATTGAAGTTATAATTGGCCAGCTTGTCCGCCTTGTTAAAAAGGGCAAGGCAGTTAAAATGTCAAAAAGAAAAGGGCATGTCTATATGCTTGACGATTTAATTGAAGAAGTTGGAAGCGACGCGATAAGATACTTTTTTACCGCAAACTCTTTTAATACTCCAATGGATTTTGACCTGGATCTGGCAAAACAGAAATCAAACCAGAACCCCGTTTATTATATACAGTATGCGCATGCGCGCATTGCAAATATAATCGATAAAGTAAGGCAGGGCATTGCTGAACAA
The DNA here is from genome assembly GCA_016870615.1 of Actinomycetota bacterium. GTDB lineage: Bacteria > Actinomycetota > Humimicrobiia > Humimicrobiales > Humimicrobiaceae > VGAZ01. The sequence goes on from VGAZ01000011.1 coordinate 13,554, forward strand.
GAAATTGATTTTGACAGAAATGATCTTATTCTTCCTGGTAAATGGAGCGATAATTTTGAGGATATTTTTGAAGCTCTTATTTCAGAAAACAGTTTTAAGATTCCACATCTTGAAAGCAATGAGGAAGCCGATCTTGCCAAAATGCTGATGCTTTACCCGGATGTTGTATATGATGCATGCATTTGCCGTGAACCCTATATGATAAACCAGTATCTTTACAGGCTTGCAGGCCAGTTTCACTACTTTTACAAGCACCACAGGGTAATAGATGGAAAAAAATTAAATTCCGGAAGGTTCAAACTTGTCCTGCTTACCAGGATTGTACTTGCCAATGCACTCAAAATACTGGGGGTGGGCGCCCCTGAACGAATGTAATGCCTTTTAATTGATTGTATTTATATTTAATTTTAATTAAAAATATTAGAATATTTCTGTTATACTGTTTGTTTTTAAAAATAATTAGCAATAAAAGAAAAGAAAGGGAACACTTATGCTGCTTCCGGTAACCGCTGGCATTAACAATGAAGGCAGAATCACCATTGGGGGATGCGATACAGGAGATTTAAAATCAGGATACGGAACTCCTTTATACATTATGGACATTGCAACGGTCAAAATGCAATGCGAAAAATATATAAATTCCTTTGCTTTTAAGGATTTTGAGTCAGAGATAATATATGCATCAAAAGCTTTCTGCAGCCTTGCAATGTGCCAGCTTGTAAAACAGCAGGGGCTTTCAATTGATGTTTCAACAGGAGGCGAGCTTTTTATTGCCATAAGAAGCGGTTTTGATCCCGGGAAAATATATTTCCATGGAAACAATAAATCTGCAGATGAGATAAATTTCGGCATTGATTATAAAGTGGGCACTTTTATAGTTGACAGTTTTGAGGAGCTTGAAGCTGTAAATGAGATAGCGGGCCAGAAAGAATGCATACAAAAAATAATGCTAAGGATCACACCGGGAATAAAGGCTCATACTCATAAATATATACAGACAGGCGCAATTGAATCAAAATTCGGCTTCGGCATTCAGTCCGGCATTGCGCTTGAAGCGGTAAAAAAAGCCGCAGATCTTGAGAATATAAAACTTATTGGTGTTCATGCGCACATAGGCTCCCAGATATTTAATATAGAAGTTTATGATAGTTTAATTGATGTAATGACTTCTTTTATGGCTGAAGCCAGTAAAAAGACCGGCGCAAGCCTTAATCATTTAAACATAGGAGGGGGACTTGGAATAAAATACATGCCAGATGACAGGCCGGCAAGCATTGAGGATTTTGCAGAACTTGTTCACAATGCTCTTTTAAAATATACAAAGAAAAATGATATTAAAATTGAAAAAATATATCTTGAGCCGGGAAGGTCAATAGCAGGCAATGCCGGGACAACACTTTATGAGGCGGGCACAATCAAGGAAATACCGCAAATAAAGAACTATATTGCAATAGACGGCGGTATGTCTGACAATATACGCCCCGTCCTTTACCAGGCAAAGTATAATGCCTTTATAGCAGGCAGGGCTTCATATCTTGGGGAAATTAAAGATGGGGAGGCAGTCGGCGGCGCATCGCCTGCCGGATCCACCTCAACATTGGCAAACTTTAATGAGAAAAAATATAATATTGTCGGCAAGCATTGTGAAAGCGGAGATGTTATAATTGAGGACATAATGCTGCCGGAAGCCAGGAAAGGTGATTTGTTGCTTGTTGCTGCTACAGGGGCATACTGTTATTCAATGTCAAGCAATTATAACGGGCAGCCAAAAAGCGCAGTTGTAGCAGTTGAAGACGGGAAAAGCTGGGTATGGGTTGACAGGCAGTCATACGAGGACCTTTACATGCGTGACAGGAAATTATATGAGTAAAATCATATTTGCAGTAAAGCAAAATTTGTAAAAGGATGGTGCCTGGTATGCCCTGCCAGTTTAAGTACAGGCAAAGCAGGCTGGCATTTCTCTTTTTTCATACTGTTTTATGCCTTTAAGCAAAGTGAAAGGAATAGTTATAAAAATGTATATGGAAAAATCAGCGGCTGGAAATTTAAAAGACAGTCTTGATATTAATATAGGGTTGGTTGGGCTTGGTTACATAGGCTCAGAAGTATTAAGGCTAATTGCAGCCCAGAATGATTATATCATGAAAAAGATTGGCCGCCGCCTTAAGATTAAAAAAATTGCTGAAAAAGATATTAAATCAAAAGATAAAATAATAAAGAAATACAGGGATATAGTTTTTACTGATAATCCTGGCGATATTATCAATGACGGCGATATTGATATAGTTGTTGAACTTATCGGGGGGATAAATCCTGCATTTGATATTATTACCGGGGCTTTAAGGAATGGCAAATATGTAGTTACAGCCAATAAGGACCTGATTGCAAAAAAAGGCGGACAGATTTTTGAAGAGGCAGAAAAACACAATGTTGACATACTTTTTGAAGCCAGCGTGGGCGGTGGCATTCCCATAATAGGCCCGCTTAAATCCTCTCTTGCGTCAAACAATATTTCCAAGATAGTTGGAATAGTTAACGGGACAACAAATTTTATTCTTACAAAAATGAAGGAAAACGGCCTTGGCTTTACAGATGCGCTTAGCATGGCACAAAAGCTTGGGTATGCTGAAGCTAATCCTGCATCTGATATTGAAGGCAAAGACGCTGCAAACAAGCTTGCAATACTTGCATCAATAGCTTTTAACAGCCGTGTTGTCTTTGATGATGTTTACAGGGAAGGAATACAGAAAATATCAATTTCTGATATTTTATATGCTGATGAGCTCGGGTACGATATAAAGCTGCTTGCTATTGGAAGTGAAGAGGAAGAAAAAATTAATGTAAGGGTCCATCCGGCTCTTATTCCCAAAAAACATATACTTGCTTCAATTAAAGATACGTTCAATGCAGTATATTTTTACGGCAATTATATGGGGGAAATAATGAGTTTTGGGCGAGGCGCGGGGGATAAGCCAACTGCAAGTTCTGTGGTGGGTGACATTATAAGCATAGCAAGAAATTATGACAGGAATAATAAACATATTATTTTTGGCTGCACATGTTTTAGAGAAAAACAGATTATGCCGTTTGCTGAAACCAGCGACAAATTCTACATTTTGATGGATGTTGTTGACAGGGCAGGAGTGCTTGCAAAAATTGCTGCAGTATTTGGAAGCAAGTCTGTCTCAATACAATCGATGGTCCAGAAACAGGCAAGCGCCCGTGGCTGCGCAAGACTTATATTTATTACGCACGATACATTAAACAAAAGTCTTTATGAAGCAATAGATGAGCTTAAAAAAGTAGATGTTGTTAAAAAAATTATCAATATTATAAGGGTGGAAGAACTTGAAAGTTAGCCGGCCTGTTAAGCCGGCAGCTCAAATATAAGGCCATGCAAAGAAAGGGAACTTTAGTATCCGCCCGGAGGGCCTATTATGCAAAAACAGGAAAATCATTTGAACCTTCATAATCTTTATTATTCAAGCACAAGAAATAATAGTGAAAAAATAACTGCAAGCCAGGCAATAGTAAATGGAATTGCCGGTGACGGCGGCCTTTATGTGCCTTCTTTTATACCGGAGCTTGACAGGCCGCTTGATGAACTTATAAGGATGGATTACAGGCAGCTTGCCTGTTACATATTAGGAAAGTTTCTTCCGGATTTTACAGGGCAAGAGTTAAAATCATGCGTGGACAAAGCTTATGATGAGAAGTTTGATACTGCTGAAGTAGCTCCGCTTGTAAAAGTGGAAAACCTTTATTTTCTGGAACTATATCACGGCGCTACGGCTGCATTTAAGGATATGGCCCTGTCATTGCTTCCCCATCTTCTTACTGCTGCATTAAAAAAAACGGGCATTGAAAAGGAAATAGTTATCCTTACTGCAACAAGCGGCGATACAGGAAAAGCTGCGCTTGAGAGTTTTTCAGGAGTTGCAGGGACAAAAATAATAGTATTTTACCCCAATAAGGGAGTCAGCCTTATACAGGAAAGGCAGATGGTTACACAGGAGGGCAGTAATACTTATGTATGCGCAATTGAAGGAAATTTTGATGATGCCCAGACAGGTGTGAAAAACATATTTTGCGACAGGGATTTTAATGCGCTTATTGACAGGGCCGGTTATATTTTTTCATCGGCAAATTCAATAAATATCGGGCGCCTTATACCCCAGGTGGTTTATTATATCAATGCCTACTTAAGGCTGCTTGAAAGAGGGGAGATAAGCGAGGGCCAGTATATAAACATTGCTGTACCCACAGGCAATTTCGGCAATATACTTGCTGCTTATTACGCAAAAAAAATGGGCCTTGCCGTTCAGAGGTTTTTATGCGCCTCCAATGAAAATAATGTTTTATATGATTTTATCAATACCGGGGTATATGACAAAAAAAGGGAACTCAAACTCACCATGTCTCCTTCAATGGACATACTTATATCAAGCAATCTTGAGAGGCTTTTATATGACTTATGCAATAAGGATTCATACCGGCTTGCAGGCCTTTACAATGATCTTAAAAAAACAGGCAGGTTTAGTATAAGTGATGAAATGAAAGAGCAAATATCTGATTTCTGGGGCGGATTTGCAACTGAGGGCCAGACGCTTGAGGCAATAGCGCAGGCATATGGCAAATACGGTTATTTAATGGATACCCATACTGCTGTGGGTTATTATGTTTACAATGATTATGCAGAAAACACAAGCGACAGGACAAAAGCTGTAATAGCTGCCACTGCCAGCCCCTTCAAATTTCCGGGCGCAGTGCTTAAAGCGATATGCCCTGAGAGCGCTCAGCAGTATAAGAACCTTGATGAAATTTCAATGCTTAAAAAACTTTCAGAAGTATCCGGTATAGAAGTACCCAAACCCCTGAAAGATATTGCAGATAAAAAAATTATACATAAAAATTTATGCGGGATTGGCCAGATGAAAGATTTTGTAAAAAGCGCCCTTAATATTTAAATAAAAGGATTTAAAAAATAATGGCTCCAGTAAATAAAACAAAAAAAAGCAAAAAATATATAATTGTCCTGATTGACGGGGCTGCAGACTATCCGCTTGCTGAACTTGGAAATAAAACTCCTCTGCAGGCGGCATACAAACCAAATATGGACAGGCTTGCGTGCAGGGGGATTACCGGTATTGTAAGGACTATACCAGAAGGCATTTCGCCGGGAAGCGACACTGCAAATCTTTCCATACTTGGCTATGACCCGAGATCTTATTCAACAGGAAGGTCGTCTCTTGAGGCAGTGAGCATAGGGGTAAAACTTGAAGACAAAGATATAGTTTTTCGGTGCAATCTTGTAACTCTTTCAGAAGAAGCTGATTATGCCCAAAAAACTATGGTAGATTACTCTGCAGGGGAGATTGGAACTGAAGATGCAAAAATACTTATCAGTGACATTGCTGAAAAACTGGGTTCGGGCAGCTTAGAATTTTATCCCGGGATAAGTTACCGCCATGTGCTTGTTATAAAAAACAAGCCAAAAGGATTCTTCAATGATTGTGTTCTTACTCCGCCTCATGATATTTCAGGAAAGAAAATAAGGCATTATCTTCCGGCTGGAAGCGACAGCAAAGTTATGCTTGATCTTATGGCCAAAAGCGCGGATATTTTAAAGAACCATCCTGTTAATTTGCGCAGGCAGGCAGAAGGTAAAAAAGCGGCAAATTCTATCTGGCTCTGGGCAAGGGCTACAAAACCAGCGCTTGATTCATTTTATGAAAAATACGGTATTTCAGGTTCTGTAATATCCGCAGTTGACCTTGTCAAGGGTATTGGAATTTGTGCAGGCCTAAAAGCTGTATATGTGGAAGGGGCAACCGGCAATATAAACACTAATTATGAAGGCAAAGCGGCTGCAGCCATATCTGAACTGAAAAGCGGCCAGGATTTTGTGTATATACACATAGAAGCGCCTGATGAATGCGGGCATCAGGGAAATGCTAAAGACAAAGTAAAATCAATCGAGTTTATAGACAGCAGGGTAGTGGAAAAGATAATTAAAGAAATGGAAATAGGCGGTTTAAACTATTCGATTATGATACTTCCTGACCATCCAACTCCTGTATCAATAAAAACCCACACATCCGAGCCCGTTCCTTTTCTAATATATAATAGTGCAAATAAAACAGACACAAAAAATAAAATGTGCGCATGTGAAAATCATTGTGTTTTTGATGAATTTTATTCCAAAAGCACTGGGCTGTTCATAGAAGATGGACATAAGTTGATGGATTATTTTTTAAAAGATTAAAACATATTTTTGAAAGCGGGTTTTAAAATGCCTGAAAAAAAACCAGGATTAAGCGCAGGTAAAATTGTCGGTTTTGTATTTATAGGTTTATTTATACTTTTTATTCTTACCAGCGGCTGTTTTATAGGGGGATTTTTAACTGGAAGCATCGGCGCGGCATTTGCCGGACAGGGCACGGCATTCTCTTCAGGCATGGATGCAATATACCTTATAAGGCTTGAAGGGGTCATATCAGCAACATCATCAGCCGGGCTTTTTGGAAGCGCATCAATTACTCCCGAACTTATAATTGAACAGCTGCGAAGCGCCGAGGGCAACCCTTCAGTAAAGGCAATACTTATAAGGGTAAACAGCGGCGGTGGAAGCGCCGCAGCAAGCCAGGAAATATATGAGGAACTCAAAAAAATTACAAAACCTGTTGTTGTGTCAGTTGGCGATGTATGCGCATCAGGAGCCTATTATATTTGCTGCGCTGCTGATAAAATCATAGCAAACCGCACATCTTCAGTTGGAAGCATTGGCGTAATATTGCAGGTGACAAATCTTGAGGAGCTTTATAAAAAGCTTGGCATACAGTACACGACAATAAAGCAGGGAAAATACAAGGACGTGGGAAGTTCATCAAGGCCCCTGAGCGCTGAAGAGGAGAAACTTCTTGAAGAGCAAACTTATAAAATTTATGGCCAGTTTATAAATGATGTTGCTGCAAGCCGCAAGCTTTCTGTTGAAAAGGTAAAGGAAATTGCAACAGGATGGGTTTATCTTGGAACTGAGGCGCTTGAACTTGGGTTGATTGACGGCATAGGAACTTACCGTGACGCTGAAAAAATTGCTGCAGAGCTTGGCGGGATTAAAGGAGAGCCAAGGATAATAGGAAGGCAGCAGTATAATATTTTTGATATGCTTTTAAACTATTCTTTTAACCAGGCCGCAAAAAAACTGCTGAGTATCCTTGAGAGCCAGCCATACCAGCAGTTCTCATATTAAGGAAGACAGTTCCGTAAAAATAATAATTAAATTTCATAGCTTGATGGAAGCATCTAAAATTTCGTGATAGGAATAAAAGAAAATTTTAATAGCAAGGATAGGTATTTCAAAAACACGCAGTCTTTTCCCCAGTGAGGAAAAGACCGCTCGGTTTTCAGGCTTCGCTCTCCTCTTGGCAGAGGAACCATGCCCGCTTAGCCTTCAAACGGTTTTCTCAATACCTATCCTGGCATATTATTTTTTATCACGAAATTTTAGATGCTAACTAGCTTGACAAACAGCATAATAAACAGTACTATTGATAGTACTTAAAATAGTATATATTAAGGTGTTATTAAAATGATTAAATCTGTAACTGCAAATGAACTTAAAACAAAGGGCCTCGCTGCTCTTGATAGCGCAATATCCGGCAACAATGAAGCTGTAATCACTGTAAGGGGAAAAAGCAAGTATATTGTATTGCCCTTTGAAAGGTACAATCATTTCAGGGAATGTGAACTGGAATCAGCGCTGCAGGAATCCAGGAATGACATGTTAAAAGGCAGGTATATTGAAGAGACAGTTGAGCAGCACATAAAAAGAATAACAAGTGGTTAAACTAATATATACAGATAGCTATATAAAAAGGGCAAAAAAATTTGCAGCGCTGCACCCTGAGATTATTCCTCAATATGAAAAAACTTTAAAACTGCTTGAAGTTAATCCATACCATCCTTCATTGGGTTTGCATAAGCTCAAAGGTAAGCTCAAAGGACTTTATTCTGTATCCATAAATATTGCTTACAGGATTTGCCTTGATTTTATTATTGATGATAGCAGGATTATACTTATTGATGTCGGAAACCATGATTATATATACAGATAAATTGAAGACTAAAAACATATACCCAGGAAAGTGAATAAGACATGAAGCTTACATTTTATGGCGCTGCGCGTGAAATTACAGGGAGCTGCTCCTGCATTGAAGCAAACGGAAAAAAAATCCTTATTGACTGCGGCATGCAGCAGGGAAATGACCAGAAGGAAAACCAGCAGCTTCCATTTGATGGCAGCGACATAGATTTTGTAATACTTACCCATGCACATATAGATCACAGCGGCAGGCTGCCGCTGCTTGTTAAGCAGGGATTTACCGGCACAATATATACAATTAAGGCTACTTATAATCTTCTTACAATAATGCTCAAAGACAGCGCAAAAATACAGGAAGCTGATGCAAGTTGGGAAAATAAAAAGTCAGGCAAAACGGCAAAAGGTGCTATCCAGCCGCTTTATACGATGGCAGATGCATTAAATACCCTTGGACTTGTGCAGCCCTGCAGCTATGGCAGGGTTTATGAAATACACAAAGGGATAAAGTTTAATTTTGTTGATGCGGGCCATCTGCTGGGATCTGCATCTGTGGAGCTTTTCTTAATTGAGGGGGGCACAAGTAAAAAGATCGTGTTTTCAGGAGATATTGGAAATATAAACCAGCCCATAATTAAGGATCCGCAGTATATTGAGAGCGGGGATTATGCTGTTATGGAGGCAACATATGGAAACAGGAACCATGATAATAACATTGACTACAAAAAGGAATTTGCAAAAATTCTTGAAGTTACCCTTGCCGGCGGAGGAAACGTTATAATTCCTTCTTTTGCAGTGGGCAGGACCCAGGGGCTTTTGTACATGATACGTGAGATAAAAGAGGAAAAGCTTTTAAAAAAAAGCAGTTTCCCGGTTTATGTTGACAGCCCCCTTGCAACTGAGGCAACCAGGCTTTATGATGATGATTTGCATATATATGGAGATACTGAGACAAGGGCAATAGTTAAAAAGGGCTTAAATCCGATATCATTTCCGGGACTGTTCTTTACTGATTCTGTCCAGGACTCAATAGCATTAAACCATGACCCGGTCCCCAAAGTTATTATCTCTTCAAGCGGCATGTGCGAGGCAGGCAGGATAAGGCATCATTTAAAGCATAATATTGAAAGAAGGGAAAGCTGCGTAATAATTGCAGGTTACCAGGCGCGCGGGACTTTAGGCAGGGCGCTTCTTGACGGTGAAAAAAAAGTCAGTATTTTTGACCAGGAAATAGAAGTTGCGGCCAAAATATATAATTTCTCAGGCCTTTCCGCTCATGCAGACAGAGACGGACTTATTAAGTGGATAACAAGCTTTGATAAAAAACCGGATAAGGTCTTTGTTGTCCATATTGAGGAAACAGTCATTGACGGCTTTCTTAAAACACTTGATGGACTTGGGTTTTCAGCCCTTGCCCCTGAATATAAATCAGCATATGACCTTTACAATGGACAACAGATATAATGGATGATTTATGAATTCAATCATGCCGTGAAATTAGAAAGAATTTTATTTATTACAAAGTTAAGCCAAATAGTTTTTAACTAGAAGCATCTAAAATTTTATGACAGCAATAAACTTTTGTTTAAATGCCAGCTAATCTTTTCTTTCTATTGCTTTTTTAACTGCAAGTACTTAATGTAAGAATAAGAAATTTATATCTTGAATATTGACTTTTATTATGAATAAAAGAAATATAGTCTTGCCTTTTCTGTGCATATTTATTTCAATCCTGCTGCTTTTTTCCCTGGCAGGCCCTGGTTGTGCCGGCTCCAAAGATAAGTTTAAAATTCTAAAAGCCGATGTTTTTATAAATGGCCAAAAACTTGAAACAACCCTTAAACCACGCCTGGTAAATGATGTAATTGTTCTGCCGGCGCAAGAAGTGCTGGCTGCTATGGGTGCTGAAGTATTTTATGATGAAGAAACCCAGATGCTTGAAGCCTTCAAAGAAGATGTGCACATTGCAATGTATGCAGATGCTGATTATGCCTCTGTAAACAATATGATAAGAATGCTGGAGGCGCCGCTAAAACTAATTGAGGGGCAAATAATGGCACCTTACAGTCTCATGGCAGAAGCCTTTGACTGCAAGGTTTCAGGCGATGAAGCCTCAGGTGAGATTCAAATCTATACGGAACCGGGCTTTTTTGATGAGCTTTCCAAAAGTGAAATAGATTTTTCAGTTTCTGCTTCAGATATTCGTTTTATTGACAGGTCAACTGGCTCTAATATGGAATTTATAAAAATAGGAAATACATTTCAGATTAATTTTAAGGTTTTTAAAAATCCCGGCAACTCTACCGGTGGAGCAAAAGCAAAGCTTGTCCTGGATGGCTTTCATATAGATACCATTCCTTTTTTTATTGATAAACATAATAGTTATGTATTTGTAAGCACGAATTATACAATTCCATTAAATAGATATGGCAGCCTTGCTCCTGATGAAATTAAAAATTCTGTTTTTAGCGTGGAAATATTCCCGGATTATATGAGTACAGATACAAACCTGTCAAACAATAAAGCCGAAGTTTCTTTTAATATTAAAGGAATAGAAAGAAAAACAAATGAGGTTGGCTCAAGCTATATACTTGATTCAATAAAGGCAGGATTTGAACTCACGCATAATATGGCAAGGCCAGGGAATTTCCTGCCCCTAATATCCTATATTAAAGGCACTGGAATTAAAACTATTTTAAATTATTTTGTAAACGGGGAACTGATAAGTGAGAATTTTAATTCAACATCTTCGCCGCAGACGCCAGTCTCGCACAGCCGCAACTATTTTGTGCCATATAATTATGTAGGGCTAATTAATTATGAAGTCCAGCTTGATAATGGAGAATACAAGTTTATGCCCGTTCCGGTTGCGCCTTATAAATATTCCGTCTTACCCGGCAGCATCAGGTGGCAGCATAAAAATAGCACTAAAAATTACGCGCCCGGGACAAACCTTTTCCTGAATGCCCTTATAATGCGGGATAATAAAAATGATTTTACCGGTCCTTTAAGGGTATACTTCCTCGTCAATGGCGAGCTCTCCCCGCCGGTTAAAGTCAATCCGCCATCTGGCACAACACCCTATCTTGGAGATGCCTCCTATAGCTATAAGGTTCCCCAGGATGCACCGCCTGTACTTGATGTTACAGTTTTTGTTGACCCTGGCCAGCTTCTTTATGAACATGACAGGTCAAATAACACTTATTCTGTCTCGATTCCTGAAACCATTGAAGGCAGCAGCGGCAATGATATTTCAATAAGCAGCAATGATTTGGTCATTGCACCCAGCTATATATTGCCGGGGCAATGGATACAATTAATAGCCACGATAAAAAATAATTCTAAAAACTATCCTGATAAAGGTGTGAGGGTTATTTTTAAAGTAAACGGTGAAATTATTGCAAATGGCGACTATACCTATTTAACAAGTGATTTCAGGCCGGGACAGGGCCGAACTATTTACAGGATGTGGAAAGCTCCGGAAAATTTCAGGGGCAGTATCATATTTACTGTTGAAATTGACCCTGAAGGAAAACTGAGTGGGGATGACCGCTCAGATAACAATGCTTCAACAGAAACAACTGTTGCAAAACCGGACCTTTCTGTCGAAGAAAAAAGCCTTATGCCAACAGACAGGCTCATATCGGGAAGGCACGGTACGCTTAAGGCAAGGATTAATAATTTCGGGCCCATAGAAGCGGAAAATGTCCATGTAGTCTTTTATATTGACGGCCAGGAAGCCGGTAGAAATATTATAGATATCATGCCTGCTTATTCCTCTTTTGATGTCTTTGCAGGAATTACCGTCCCTGCTTTTACCTCACAGGCTGATAACCGTTCCATAGAGGGTGTTACAGGTTATAAAAACCCTACAGTTGAGAAGAAACAAATATCATACAGCGTAACAATTGACCCTTCAAACCTTGTTGAAGAAAGCAATGAGGATAATAACAATGCCGGGCCTAAGGAACTTGAAGTTTATGTACCATCAACAAAAGGCACCGTACATATAAAAGTCACTGATTTAAACCATAACGCTATTGAAAATTCAGAGGTAGTAATATCTGCGCAAAATGAGTCGGCGTCTGCACTGACTGATTCTGAAGGACTATGTACTTTCTTTCATGTGCCATTTGGCCCCTTTGAAGCAACGGCTTCAAAAACCGGTTACAGGGCAAACGCTACCTTTGATGAATATCTTCATCCGGGAAACATTTACCAATATGCCCAGATTTATCTTGATAATAGAAGCGCAATAACGGGACATATTAGCACAACATCAGGCGCAAAACTGGAAGGTGTTAAAATATCAGCAAATAATTCAAATGAGCAGATTTACACAAACAGCCAGGGCTGGTATGAATTAAGGCTTGCTGCCGGAACCTATACAATAAATTATCTAAAGGCTGGTTACCGTCCGGAAACAATAAACCTTACAGTGGGGGCAGGCCAGGATATTGTCCGGGATATGACAATGCAAACAACAGATAAGGTTTATATCAGCGGATCAGCGTATGATGAAAACGGCGCCATTCTAAAAAATTTCCAGGTAAAGGTGGTAAATGATTCAAAAAATGTTATTGCAACTGCAAATACTGACTTAAATGGAGATTATTATGTGGAGGTGCCATTACCGGTCCATGAAACGTGGATTGCGCTGCAGGCCACGCATAATAATAAATCATATTCAGGGGCTGTTTATGCAGTAAGAGGCATGCAGTACCGGGTAGATGTCTCTTTTGTGCCTGTACCCAAAGATGAGGACCTTGTGAATGGGCAGTCAGGTATATCAGGCAAGGTTACTCCATATGTTGTATGCGCTGAAATGCCAGGCACAGTTTTTAATCCCGGATATAAAGTTGAAGCAATTTATGGCACATTTAAACTGGATCTTTTTACAATGATACAGAACTCCCATATGATGTATATTGATGTATCAGTGGTTCCCGATTACTGGATATTAACGGATGTCAGCGGGTCATGGAACCCTGCAGGCCTTCTTGCAATTGGCGCGGGCCAGCTTGCTGAAAAGGTAATTTGCGCAATAATACCGCTTAGCATTGATTTAAAAGTTAAGGGACATAGCTTAAATAAAACAAAAACATGGATTAAAAAAATCTCTATAATTTCTGGTGGCGCTGAAATTTATACTTCTTATCCAGATGCGATAAATAAATATGTTTTTAACCCTAACCTGCCTGTTAATTTAAATGATTGCATAGTCAAGCTCTATCTGAAAGTTGAACCTGAAGGCACAGGGCTAAATCCTGCTGCAGGGTGGGGAATGGACAGGGTGCTTATTGTCTGGAATCCGGGAAATAAAAAATTTGAGAAAATAGGGCAGTATATAGTGATAAACCGGGACGGTTATCTGGATGGAATATATATGGATTACTGAGCTGTAAATAATATTGATTTGCCCCTGAAGTTTCCAGTTTATTTTCATTTAAAGTTTAATTTATCTGCGGAGAGGTCTGTCATTTCCTGTAAAGATGGCCCTACCCTAAAAAGATGCCTCAGAAGCAATTAGGGAACCATAGTAGATAAAAAAAGGCGCAAACCAGATACCTTTTTCTGGATTTATTCTTCACTGATTCTGCCCAGGGCTCAAAAGCATTAAATCATTACCCAGTCTCCAAAATTATCATCTTTTCAAGCGGGATGTGCCAGTCATGCAGGATTAAAAAAACAGGGGTGCTATGTTTATTTAACTTGCAAAAGATTATGCCAGAGAAAATGATATAAATCTAAATTTTAAATGATTTTTATCCCGGAATTTTAGATACTATCACAAAAAGGGCAAATATGATTTTATTAGTAAAAAATGTTAACATGAGAGTAAACTGCTAAAAAGAGGACAAATAATGCGCCTTTATTCACCCAATTTATATTGGATAATTAAATTTTCACAAAATTAAATAAAAATAATATATGATACATTAAATAATTTAAATATTATCAGATTAATGCAGGAGAAAAATATGGCAAGTATTACTATTGGCCAAATGGAAGCCCAGATAAGTGCAGCAATTATTAATTTTGAAAAAGAATACATGGGGCGGGGCCCTAAAGAAATAAAAACATATATAATAAAAGATATGATTTTTATAAGGTTAAAGGGAGTTTTAACACCAGCAGAAGAGCAACTGGCAAAAACAGATGATGGAGCCAATCTAATAAAAAGAATTCGCGTGCAATTGCTGGAAAGTGCAAAAGTTTTATTAAACAGCATAATCAGGGAAATTACAGGCTGCACAGTATTAAGCCTTCATTCGGATATAAGCACAAAGACTGGTGAGAGAATTATTGTTTTTACTTTAAATGAAGATCTTGAAGAAGATTTAATAGCAAGCCGGTGACTATAATATGCCCTTTAAAAATAAAAAAAATTATTTACTTTTAAAAATTAATTTCTTTTATTATAATATGCAAGATTGAATTGAAATTGGAAGACTAAATAAAAACCCGTTTTGGGTTGTTTGATAGTAAGCCAACACAAATCTTTTAGTCCGTTTTAAGAATAAAAGCGGGCGGAAGAGAATGTGTTGGTTTTTTATTTTACAGGAGGTAAAAAAATGGAATGGGCAAAATGGGATATTGCAACTGAAGTAAAAGAATTATTGGATAAATCCCCCAATGTAAATATTTTGAGAAACAGGGAAGAGGTGATTGATCTTGCTTTAAAAAATAAAGAAAATAAAGTTTTTGTTGTTGACTATAAAATAGATAGCAGCTCCAAAGATGAGGCGGTGGTAACCAGGTGTAAAAACGGCTTTGTCATTAACTATCTTGAAAAATATATGAGAAGAAGAGATCCGGACTGCACAGTTATTGGAGATAATAAAGATACAGATAAAGTTAAATTTAAAGATATTTTCAACAAAGATTTTGAGCAAACCAGGTTAGAAACTTTTGAATGGCTAAAAAAGCAGGCCCTTGCTGTACTTCCAATAAAAGTTGGAGGGGATTTGACCGGGTATCACGGCTTGTTAATTGCTCCGGATAATGCAGGTTTTTTTATTGGCGGTTTAGCTGATTTGCAGGGTATTGCTGATTTGGAAAAAATGGAAACTGGCTTCAAGCCTATGGCTATAATTTACCTGGCGCCGCCATTCAGGCATACTCATTTTAATGGAAAACAACTTGTGGTTCATAATCGCTGTGAAAAAGTGCATGAAATATTTTCCTATAATCTATATCCCGGTCCAAGCGCAAAAAAAGGAATATTTGGTGTGCTTTTACAAATTGGAGAAAACGAAAACTGGCTGACACTGCATGGCTCTTGTGTGCAGGCGGAAACACCGTATGAAAACATCACTACTATTTTCCATGAAGGTGCAAGCGGGGGTGGCAAAAGTGAAATGCTTGAATATGCTCACAGAGAGCATGATGGAAGACTGCTTCTTGGAAAAAACAAAGTAACAGGCAAGGAAATATTATTAAGGCTTACTCAGTCTTGTTTACTGAAGCCGGTTGCAGATGATATGGCATTAGCTCTTCCCTCGTTTCAAAAAGACAGTAAAAAATTAAATGTTTCAGATGCTGAACAGGCCTGGTTTATCAGGCTAAATCATATAAGTGAATATGGCACAGATCCAAACCTGGAGAGTATCTGCATTAAACCAAAAGAACCACTAATTTTTTTAAATCTTTATGGCGTTCCTGATTCGACCTGCCTTATATGGGAACATACAGAAGATGAACCTGGAAAGCCGTGCCCCAATCCCAGGGTCATTATTCCCCGTAAATTTATACCCAATACAATCGACGGGCCGGTTGAAGTAGATTACAGAAGTTTTGGTATCAGGACGCCGATGTGTATAAAAGAAAAGCCGACTTACGGAATTATAGGTATTTTTCACGTCCTGCCGCCCGCATTAGCATGGCTTTGGAGGCTTGTTGCCCCGCGCGGAGATTCAAATCCCAGCATAATAGATACATTCGAAATGATAAGCGAAGGGGTGGGTTCCTACTGGCCATTTGCTACAGGAAAATATACAAATCATGCAAATCTTTTGCTGAAGCAGATAGTTGAGACTGCTGACACAAGATATCTTTTGTTTCCGAACCAGTATATAGGGGCATGGAGTGTTGGTTTTATGCCGCAATGGATCTCAAGGGAATATATAGCCAGGCGCGGAGCAGCAAAATTCCGCCCCGAACACCTGGAATATGCGCGTTGTCCGCTTCTTGGGTTTGTTCCATCAATGATGCAGCTTGAAGGAGAAAAAATCCCGGAATATTTTTTTAGAACTGAAATGCAAAAAGAAGTGGGCCAGGAAGCTTATGATAAAGGTTCAGAGATTTTGAATACTTTTTTTAAGAAAGAATTAAAAAAATATTTAAGCCCGGAAATCAGCCCTTTAGGCAAAGCAATAATAAATTGCTGCTTAGATGATGGCAGCATTAAGGATTATTTAGAATTAATACCATTCGGGTGGTAAGACCGGAAAAATTATATTTATAAAAATAACAAGATTTAAGGAAAACATGATTTCTATACAGTTTTATGCATTTAATTTAAATGAAGGGAAGGATTGTAAAAATGAAGGACAATACTATTCTAACCACTGATTTAACAGATGTAAAACTATTAAAGAGGGGCAAAGTCAGGGATATTTATGATTTAGGGGATGCCCTATTGATTGTTTCTACTGACAGGATATCATGTTTTGATGTTGTGCTGCCCACCGGTATTCCAAATAAAGGGGTAGTGCTAAACAGGCTATCAGTCTTCTGGTTTGATTTTACAAAAGATATTATTGATAATCACCTGATAACTGATGATGTCAATAAATTTCCCGGGCAATTACATCCGTTTAAAAAAATACTTAATGGCAGGTCAATGCTGGTAAAAAAAGCAGAACCCATACCAATAGAATGTGTTGTAAGGGGATATATTGCAGGTTCAGCATGGGATGAATATAAAAATAATCAAACTGTAGCTGGAATAAAATTAGGAAAAGGCTTATATAAATACAGCAGGTTACCGGAGCCTATTTTTACACCTTCGACAAAAGAAGACAAAGGCCACGATATAAATGTTTCATATGAGTATATCATCAGTAATTTTGGATCAGAAATTGCCCGGAGATTAAAAGATATAAGTATCAAACTATATAATAAGGCAAGTGATTTTGCTGAAAAAAAAGGCATAATTATTGCTGATACAAAATTCGAGTTTGGCTTTTTTAATAATGATATTGTTTTAATTGATGAAGCCTTTACTCCGGACTCTTCAAGGTTTTGGAGCAAGAAAGACTATCTTCAAGACAGGGCTCCTGAAAACTTTGACAAACAATTTGTAAGGGATTACCTGGAGGCGCTTGGCTGGAACAAGACCCCGCCCGCTCCTTCATTGCCTGGCTATATTGTTAATAAAACTGCTGAAAAGTATATCCAGATTCTAAAATATATTTTAGACAAAGCCCCTGTATAAACTTTGTTAATCTTATTTAATTTTATTAAACATTTTTTAACTAATAATGAAGAATGAATGTTGTATTATCTGGCATGAGGAAAATGGGGCATATAACGATAATTACAACAAAGCTTTTTCAATTTTACAGATGCCTGCAGGAGTTCCTGTTGCTACAGTTGCTCTTAATGGTGCAAAAAATGCAGCAATACTTGCGTTGCAAATTGTATCTGCAATGGACGTTTCAATACAGAATAAAATCATTCAGTATAAACAGGAACTTAAAAAACAGGTATTGTCAAAATCAAAAAAAATAAAAGTTTAAAATGAAAAAGTATTTAACTGTTTTAGCGTCATTTATAATAATGCTCGCATAGGCAGCATTTATGCATGGAGCATAATTGCATCTGAATTAATCGAAAAATATAAGTTTTCTACTTTCCAGACCCAGGTAATATTTGGATCAGTAATTGCTGTATTTCCTATTACTATGATTTTAGCCGGGCGATTAAGTAAAAAAATCAGTTACAAATATTTCGGGTATATTTCAGGATTACTATTTTTCACAGGGTACTTTACTGCTGGCAATTCCCGGGGTAATTTTGCAATAATTTTTCTGGGTATTGCAAACTTTACAGGCAGGCTTCTTTGGGGTTTTTTAAGTGATTATATTGGCGCAGGGTTATGCATATTTTTAGCCCTTATTTTTCAGGCGATATCAATTATATTATTAAATGTAATAGCATTATCAGTTACTTCTTATTTAATTCTTGCACTGCTGATAGGGCTGGGTTTTGGGGGAAATTTTGTTCTTTTTGCAAAAGAGACGGCACATGTATTTGGAATAAGCAGCCTGGGCATTATTTACCCATATATATTTTTGGGGTATGCAATAGCCGGTATTATAGGTCCGCTAAGCGGTGGATTTCTTTTTGATATCTCAGGCACATTTTTTTGGCCTGTTTTAATTGCAAGCATAATGAGCTTTGCAGGAAGCTTACTTTTTTTAAAACAGTATAATATCTTAAAAATAATAAAGAAATCCAATAACATTGGTATAGCTGCTAAATTCATTAAAGAAGGAAAATTAGTAGCATTTCCCACAGAGACTGTATATGGGCTTGGAGCAAATGCCCTAAACCCTGTGGCTGTAGCTAAAATTTTTGATGTGAAGGAAAGGCCCTCATTTGATCCTTTAATAGTCCATATTGCTGATTTAAGCGAATTAAAAAATCTTGTTATATGCGAAGATGATGTAGTTTATAGATTGGCAGAAAAATTTTGGCCCGGGCCGTTGACAATGGTTTTGCCCAAAAGCAGTATTATCCCGGACATTGTTACTTCAGGCCTGCCCACTGTAGGTATCAGGATGCCAAACAATAAAATAGCCCTGGATTTGATAAAAAAATCAGGATGTCCTATTGCTGCGCCAAGCGCAAATAAGTTTGGCAGGATAAGCCCGACAACAGCTTTGCACGTAAGAAAACAATTAGCAGATTTAGACTATATTCTTGAAGGCGGTAAAACTACTGTAGGAATTGAATCAACAATAATCAGGCTTACTCAAAATGGTTTTCAAATCCTTCGCAGTGGCATTATTACACAAGAAGAAATAGAGACTATTGTTCCATTTGATAATACTGCCGAAATTGAAAGCATGTCTGCCCCGGGAATGTTAAAATCGCATTACAGCCCCAAAAAGAAGTTATTCATAGCAGATGATAAAACATTAAACATAGATAAATCCAAAGCAGGACTGATATCATTTTCAGGAGAATTAGAGAATGGATACTGCAAAGTAATAAGAGTTTCAGAAAAAAAAGATTTAAAGGATTATGCTGTAAATATGTTTGAAGCAATGCATTTTTTTGAAGATGATAAAGAAATTGAAACAATAATAGCTGAACCTGTTGATGAAATTGGAATAGGAAAAGCTATTATGGATAGATTAAAAAAAGCTGAACAGGCGCATCTGGCAGGTTGTGTATGATGATTATTTGTCCATTGGAAATTTTACTGAGCTGATACTGTATATTATATTACTGAAAATATAGATAACAAGATTCTTAATTTATTTAAATTAGATTTTGTTGTTAAGAAGATTAAAATCA
>VGAZ01000012.1 GCA_016870615.1 Actinomycetota bacterium
TCGGCTGGGAAATAATCCTGCTTATATTCCCGGAATTTCTTTCTGAATTTATAGAATTAAAACCAAATAATATGCCTATAAGCGGTATAAAAGCCCCGAAAAACCTGACGAAATTAAAAGTCATCAGTGCTCTTATTTCACCAACTGTAAAAAGCTTAAGGAAAAAAAGTTCATCTATAAATACCTTAATAAGAAGCGACTGGTCAGAGCTCAGCGGAGCCGATTTTATTGCCTGTATTGAAAGATAGGCAAAACCCAGGCCTGCTATGTATATTAAAGCAAGAAGTATAATGAATACCTTGCTCGAAAAATAATCAGAAATTTCTTTTCTGTAAACTGTTAAAGCGCCTCTCATATTACTCCTCTTTAAAATATTTTAAATAGATTTCTTCAAGCGATGAATCTTTTATATTCATTTTTGTAATTAGCATATTGTTTTCAAGTATAACCCTTGATAGCTGGCTCCTGATATCTTCATCACTTGTGATTTCAAGGATATTGTCATTACTCTCAACATTGACAACAGATTTTATTGTTCTGACTTTTTGAATTATTTCCGGATTAACATTGGAAAGCTCTATTTCAATTATATACCTGCCTTCACTGAAAAGACCCCTGCCCATGTTATCAATTTTACCTTCACCTATTAGTTTGCCTTTTGACATTATACCGATGCTTGTGCATATTTTCTGTATAAGGTTTAACTGATGTGAAGATATCATGAATGTAATGTTTTTTGCATTATTAAGTATCTGTATGTTATCAAGTATCTGGTTGGCTATTTTTATATCAAGCCCTTCTGTAGGCTCATCAAGTATTGCAAGCTGAGGGTCTTTTATAAGCACATCTGCAATTCCAAGCCTTTTTTTCATGCCTTTCGAAAAAGTATTTACGGGCTGGTTTTTATTTTTTTCCAGCCCCACAATTTCAAGTGCTTCCCCAATCTTTGATTCAATATCTTTTTGGGCGATGCTGTTAAGTTCAGCAGTGTACTTTAAATTCTGTCTTGCAGTAAGATCTTCATAAAAACCAAGCCTTTCCGGTAAATATCCTGTTACGCGCTTAACTTTAATGGGCTCCTTTGTTGAATTAAAACCTGCGACCCGGATGCTCCCTGATGAAGGCTCGGTAAGCCCCAGCATCATCAGGATTATTGTAGATTTACCTGCACCATTTGGGCCAAGCAGCCCGAATATCTCACCCTTTTTTATTTTAAGGTTAAGATTATTAACAACAGTGGTACCGCCATACTGTTTTGTCAGGTTTTCTGCAACAATTATAGGTTCATTGTTATTATTATTCATATTTTATCTTCTTCCTAATCTTGCAAATATTACTGCGACTCCTATTACCACAATTACAATAATTGCTATTCCGACCCACCCCCATATTGACGGGGTTTCTACAGTTACTCTTACATCAATATTCTTTGTTGCCTCTGCACTTTTTACCGAAAAATTAAGCATATAATCGCCTGCAATGGTTTTATCGGGGGGAGTTATAGTAATTTCTATATCCTTTGATTCGTCAGCATTCAATTTATCTATTTTTTCTGGATTAAATTTTACTATCCATTTTTGCGGAGCGTCAGAACCAAATGTTATATTTTCTATAACATCGGAACCGCTGTTTTTAAGAACTATTGTATAAGGATTATTCTTTCCTGATGTTGCTTTTGTATTTAAAACACCGAATTTTGCATTAAGATCAAGGCTGTATGTCGCAGTTATTGTTGCAGTAAGGGAAATTTCTTCTGAAAGCTTTAAGTCCTCATTTTCGGCCCTTACTATTATTTCATAATCACCGGGTTTCTGGAATTCCTTGATTATTGAAGGAAATACTTTTATCTTAAGGCTTTCTTTTTTGCCAGGTGTAAGTTTGACTGCTGTAATCTGGCTGTCCTGGTATGAAGGAGTTACAGCAACAAACCAGTTCTCCGGGCCTTCAGCAAATAAATCAATAGTTGCTTCTTCATCGCCAACATAAGTCAAATCAACAGAGAATTCAAAATTATTTCCTGCTTTTGCACTGAGTTTTGGATAAACTACATTAAATTCAAGTTCTTCAGGAATATCAATAGTCTCTATAATTACTTCCTCTGCTTCTTCCTCAGCAAAAATTGCCGCAGGTATCATCAGCACAAAAGAGAATATAAATACTGCTGTCAGCGCTATCAGCGCCGCTCTTGATTTTTTGTTCACTTTTACCACCTTTGTTTTTTCCTTTCTTTAGTTTGTTCAAGCATAAACTTTTTATTGCGTTATTATTCTTTTATACCTTAAAATTCTTTCGAAATTAAATAATATTTTTTAAGGTAATATTAAAAATAATAAAAACTTTCAAAAGATAATTTACAAATTTTAATATAAAGATAAATTATGTCAATATCTGCCTTAAATATGTTAGCATATAAAATTTTGTGATTAAATAAATAATATGCCAGTACAGGTATTGATAAAACCGTTTGGAGACTAAGCGGGCATGGTTTTCTGCCAAGAAAAGAGCGAAGCTTTAAAAACCTCGCTGGGGAAAAGACTGCGTATTTTCGAAATACACGGCCTGGCATTTAAAATTTTCTTTTTTACTGAAGAAGGTTTAATGCTCTATGCTTTTCAAGAATATTTTTTACTGTTATTTCTTCCAGGGATTTACAGATATTATTATTTATTTCTTCCCAGTAAAACCTTGATGCGCAATTGCTGTATTTTTTGCAGGCTTCCGGGTTTTTAATGCAGTCAATTATATTCAGCGTGCCTTCCAGCGCCCCCACTATTTCGGAAAGCTTGATTTCTTCAGGTTTTTTTGCAAGACAGTAACCGCCGTATGCGCCCCGCATGGCTTTAACAATACCAGCTGTTTTTAATAAAATGATGATCTGGCTCAAATATTTAAATGACAGATTTTGGGCCTTGCAGATATCTTTTAAAAAAACCGGCCCGCTTTCAAATTTTAACGCAAGTTCAAGTACAAGCCTTGTGCCGTATCTGCTTCTTGTAGATAATTTCATATTAAAAAATTTATTGTTTATAAAATTGTGCCCAAAAATGAATTTTTAATAGAGATTAAAAATCAATATACTACTATTTTAATAGTATTATAACAAAATTACAGGAAAAACATCTATCTACAATAAAAAAATAAGCAAGTATATAAAATTTTATTATTTATCCTGGAATTTTAAATGTTAAGAAAAATAATATTAATATTGTTTTTTTAGTTAAAATCTTCTATAGTATCTACGATTATAATAATATCAGCTGTATAATACAGCATGATATCAATACCTTTAAAATAGTCCAGTGAGGCTAAAAAGGAGAAAAGTGCATAGATTTAAAGATATTTACAGATTCACTAATGTGAATGTTATATTAAATTTTATTATAAATCCCACTACACTAATTGATTTGAGCCTTCTTACTTCATATGTAAGGAGGTTTTTTTTATTTTCTTATGTAAAAATAAAAATGATTTAATAAAAATAGGATTAATAAAATATGGCTGATAATTTTGTACTGTTAAACGATAAGGACATAGAGAGGATTATTAAAAGAATATCCCATGAAATAATTGAAAGAAACAGGGGTTCGGAAAATCTTGTTTTTATTGGAATACATAAAAGGGGAGTTCCCCTTGCAGAAAGAATTGCTGCAAATATTGCTGAAATGGAAAATAAAGTTATTAAAACCGGAAAGCTTGATATATCTTTTTACAGGGACGATACAATAAAAAGACTTAAACCTGCCGTTGCAATAACCGATATTCCTTTTAATATTGACAATACAAACGTTATTCTTGTTGATGATGTACTTTTTACCGGCAGGACAATAAGGTCTGCCCTTAATGCCCTTATGGATTTCGGCAGGCCCGGCAGCATACAGCTTGTAGTGCTGATTGACAGGGGCCACAGGGAGCTGCCGGTCAGGGCTGACTATGTCGGTAAAAATATTCCTACAGCTTTAAATGAGTCAATAGAAGTCAGGCTATATGAAACCGATAAAAAGGATATGGTAACAATAAATGTTAAGCGTTAAAAACATTATAGATACTGAAAATCTTACAGTTGCTGATGTTAATTTAATTATGGAAAATACCGCCACATTTTCAGAAGTTCTTTCCAGGGACTTTAAAAAGGTTCCGGCACTTAGAGGCAAAACAGTACTAAACATGTTTTTTGAGTCAAGTACCAGGACAAAAAATTCTTTTGAGATTGCAGCAAAAAGACTTGGCGCAGATACTGTGAATTTTTCTGCCTCAGGCAGCAGTCTTAATAAAGGTGAATCAATTATAGATACAGTCAAAACCCTGCAGTCTATGATTGTTGATCTTGCAATAATAAGGCATTCAGACAGCGGGGCTATTAATTACATATCTTCAAAGATTAATATACCTGTAATTAATGCAGGCGACGGAAAACACCAGCACCCCACACAGGCATTGCTTGACCTTTTTACAATAGGCGAGAGTTTTGCTGAATTTAAAAACCTCAAAGTTGCAATTGTCGGGGATATACTTAATAGCAGGGTCGCAAGATCAAATATTTGCCTTTTTAAAAAAATGGGTATGGATGTAACACTGGTATCGGCTCCAATGCTTATGCCGGTAAATATGGATTGTTTTAATGTAAAAATTGCCAGCTGTATTGATGATGTCATAGAAGAAACGGATGTACTTTATATGCTCAGGATGCAGTTTGAAAGGCAGGAAAAGAAGTACTATCCTTCAATAAGGGAATACAACAGTTTTTTTTCACTTGATAAAAAGAGATTTATGAAAATGAAAGAAAAGTCAATAATAATGCATCCCGGACCTGTAAATCGTGGAATCGAAATAAGTGAAGAAGTCATGGAAAACGAAGATGAATTTATTGAAAGAATTAAAATAAACAGGCAGGTTACTAACGGGCTTGCAGTAAGGATGGCATTGATATACCTGCTGCTGGCTTCAGACCAGCTGGAGAAAGAATATGTTCACTGAAATAATAAATAAAAAATTTCCTGCAAAAGATATAAAGGCACCGGAAAGCCTTATTATAAAAAACATCTTTATACCTGGCAAAACACCAAATGAAGATCTAGCTGCCGACATACTGATTGAAAAAGGTATTATCCGTTCTGCAGAGGGCATTGTCGATACTTGCGGCATTGAGTTTGATTACCCGTTATATCCTGGAATAAATTCAGAAAAAAAACATGTTCTTGGTATAAGCAGTAATGGAAAAGCGGCTATATTAAATGCCGGCGGCCTTACTTGCTCAGCTTCATTTACTGACATGCATGTGCATCTTAGGGAGCCGGGTGATGAGGAGGAAGAGTGCATAAACAGCGGAATTAATGCTGCGCTTAAAGGCGGCATTACTGCAATGTGCTGTATGCCAAATACTAAACCGGTAATTGATAATGATTGCCTTGTATCTTTTATAAAAATGAAAGCAGCGAAATCAGATTTTAATATATACCCTGCTGCTGCAATAACAAAAGGGCTCAATGGTTTAGAAATTACGGATTTCGGTGTGCTGAAAAACGCGGGGGCAGCTGCTTTTTCTGATGACGGCAAATGCGTGCAGGATTCTAAACTAATGTATGAAATTATGAGATATGCAAAATACCATGAGGCTCTTTTAATACTTCATGAGGAAGATTACAGTTTTTCAGCAGAAGGAGCCATGCATGAAGGATACTATTCAACAAAACTCGGAATAGGCGGAATTTCGCCTCTGTCAGAAGAAATAATTATTGCTCGCGATATTATGCTTGCAGAAAAAACCGGCGCAAAGGTGCACATTACGCATATAAGCTCAAAAAAATCTGTTGAAATGATAAAAAGCGCCAGGGAAGCGGGCATAAATATTACATGCGATGTGACTCCGCACCATATTTTTTTTAATGACAGCGCACTTAAAAATTACAATACAAACCTTAAAGTTAATCCACCTGTCAGGGGGCCTGAGGACCAGGAAGCTCTTATAGCCGGCCTTAAGTCAGGAGTAATAGATGCAATAGCAAGTGATCATGCTCCGCACCTTGACTCTGAAAAAAATACAACTTTTATAAAAGCTGCAAACGGCTCAACAGGCCTTGAAACTCTTTTTAAGGCATCATATACGAAACTTTGCATTGAAGAAAACTTAAATTTCCTGCATTTTCTTAAACTAATAAGTACAAATCCATCCAGGATTATCGGCCACAAAGCCGGGCAAATATCAAGCGGTTCAAATGCAGATATTGCCATACTTGATACAAAAAAGCAGGAAATATTTGATGTAAGAAATACATATTCCAAAAGCAGCAACAGCGCATTTGATGGGATAAAATTATATGGAAAAATAATATGTACGATAAAAAACGGAAAAATTGTATTCCTGGATTTTTAAGAAAAAAAGAAAACAGCAACCTTTGCCCTCAAGCGAAGCGAAAGGAATGTTTATCAATATGAAAGATGCTATATTAATGCTTGAAAATGGCTATGTATTTAAAGGGAAGAATTTTGGAGCCCAAGGCGAAACAACAGGTGAGGTTGTTTTCAATACATGCATGATGGGCTACCAGGAAATACTTACTGATCCTTCATACTGTGAACAAATTGTGAATATGACATACACACAGATAGGCAATTATGGTTTTAATGATGAAGATATTGAATCAGGCAAAACACATGTTGCCGGTTTTATTTCCAGGGAATTTTTCAGCTATTACAGTAACTGGCGGGCAAAAGGAAGCCTGGAAAGTTTTATGAAGAATAATAATATCATAGGCATACAGGGAATTGATACTAGAAAATTAACCAGGGATATAAGGGCGGAAGGAGCTGTAAAGGCAGTAATATCAACTGAAAATTTCAGCATAAAATATCTCAAAGAAAAAATAAAAAGCCACCCTGATATGATTGGCAGGGATCTTGTAAAAAACGTTACATGCAAAAAAAGCTATGTATATAATGAAAATAAGAAAGACAGTAAATATAATATTGTTGCTTATGATTATGGAATAAAACTTAATATTCTCAGGTGCCTTGACGAGGCAGGCTTTAAAGTCACTGTTGTTTGCGCCGATACCCCGGCAATTGAAATAATGAAGCTGGAGCCTGATGGGATTTTCCTTTCCAACGGACCTGGAGATCCTGCTGCCGTTGGATATGCAATAAAAATTATTGAAGAAATTGTTGGCACGCTGCCAATTTTTGGAATATGCCTTGGACACCAGCTTCTGGCTATTGCGCTTGGAGCCAGTACTTATAAATTAAAGTTTGGACATCATGGGGGAAACCATCCTGTAAAAAATCTTTTAACACAGAAAGTTGAAATTACTTCGCAAAACCACGGTTTTGCTGTAATACCTGAATCATTAAAAAATATTAAAAATTCTACACCAGAAATCACCCATATAAACCTAAATGATAATACAATCGAAGGTATTCAATATCCGGAAATATATGCTTACAGCGTGCAGCATCATCCTGAAGTCAGCCCCGGACCTCTTGACTCAAAATATATATTTGAAAATTTTCATGATTATATTGATAAGTTTAAAAACCGTAAAAGACAGGTCTCTTAAATGCCAAAAAGAAAAGATTTAAAAAAAATATTGCTTATAGGTTCAGGCCCGATAGTTATTGGCCAGGCGTGCGAATTTGATTATTCAGGCACACAGGCATGCAAAGTACTCAAAGAGGAAGGATTTAAAGTAATTCTTGTTAATTCAAACCCTGCAACAATAATGACAGACCCTGAGTTTGCTGACAGGACATATATTGAGCCAGTAACACCTGAATTTGTGTCAAAAATTATTAAGAAGGAAAGACCGGATGCACTCCTTCCAACCCTTGGGGGCCAGACCGGGCTCAATATAGCCATGGCTCTGGCAAAAGAAGGAATTCTTGATAATTACGGGGTTGAGCTTATCGGGGCAAAGGTTGATGTAATCAATAAGGCTGAAGACAGGGAACTTTTTAAAGAGGCAATGAAGAATATAAATCTTGAAGTTCCCGAGAGTGAATATATAAATACGCTTGACGGCGCCTTAAAAATTAGCAGCAGGCTCAAATTTCCACTGGTTGTAAGACCAAGCTTTACTCTTGGAGGTATTGGCGGGGGACTTGCTTTCAATAAAGAGGAATTTGTTGAAATAGTAACCAGGGGGCTTGATTTTTCACCTGTATCCCAGGTGCTGATTGAAAAATCTGTTGCAGGCTGGAAAGAATATGAGCTTGAAGTAATGAGGGATAAAAATGACAATGCTGTTATTGTCTGTTCAATTGAAAATTTTGATCCCATGGGAGTCCATACCGGGGACAGCATAACCGTTGCTCCCGCCCAGACCCTTACAGATAAGGAATACCAGAAAATGAGGCAGGCATCCCTGGAAATAATAAGGGAAATCGGGGTAGAAACAGGGGGATCCAATATACAGTTTGCAGTAAATCCTGAAGATGGGAAAATGGTAGTTATTGAAATGAACCCGAGAGTTTCAAGAAGCAGCGCCCTTGCTTCAAAAGCTACAGGTTTTCCAATAGCAAAAATTGCTACAAAACTTGCTGTTGGGTATACTCTTGATGAAATACCGAATGATATTACAAAAAAAACTCCCTCATGTTTTGAACCATCCATTGATTATGTTGTTGTAAAATTTCCCAGGTGGGCTTTTGAAAAATTCCCTGGCATAGATTCTAGCCTGACTACAAGAATGAAATCAGTGGGTGAGGCAATGGCTATCGGGAGGACTTTCAAGGAAGCCCTTCAAAAGGCAATAAGGTCGCTTGAGATAGACAGGTACGGCCTTGGCCGTGATGGCTATGACAATTACAATCACGAGATTTTAAAGACAATGCTTTCAGTTCCAAACCAGGATCGTGTTTTTTATATAAAACACGCATTTGAGAAGGGTATGGATATTAATGAAATATTCCAGAATACAAAAATAGACCCCTGGTTTTTATACAATATTAAACAGCTCGTTGATTTTGAAAAAAGTTTTAATTGCAGAAGCTTGAAAAACATTACAAAAGATATGCTTTCAGATGCAAAAAGGATGGGTTATTCAGATATACAGATTGCGCATTTGTGTAATTGCAGCGAAGATGATATAAGAAAATTAAGGAAAAATTTTTCAGTAAAACCTACATTTAAAACTGTTGATACATGCGCTGCAGAATTTGAAGCATACACTTCATATTATTATTCAACCTATGAAGAAGAGGATGAAATAAAATCCTCTGCAAAGAATAAAATAATCATTCTGGGAAGCGGGCCCAACAGGATAGGGCAGGGAATTGAGTTTGATTACTGCTGCGTGCATGCATCTTTTGCCCTTCACGATGACGGATATGAAACTATACTTATAAATTGCAATCCTGAAACTGTTTCAACTGACTATGATACCTCTGACAGGCTTTATTTTGAACCTCTTACATTTGAAGATGTTATGAATGTAATAGAGGCTGAAAAACCATATGGGGTAATTGTACAGTTTGGCGGACAGACACCGCTAAAGCTTGCAATGAAGCTCAGCAGGGCCGGAGTAAATATACTTGGCACTACTCCGGACAGTATTGACCTTGCTGAAGACAGGAAAAGATTCGGTGAGATGCTGGACAAACTAAAAATTCCTCAGCCGGAAAACGGAACCGCAATGACAGCAGAAGAAGCTGCCAGTATTGCTGAAAAAATTGGCTATCCTGTACTTGTTAGGCCTTCATATGTGCTTGGCGGCAGGGCAATGAATATAGTTTATGCCCGTGACAGCCTTATAAATTATATTTACAGTGCCTCACTAATATCCCCTGATAAACCGATACTGGTTGATAAATTTCTGGAGGATGCAATTGAAGTTGATGTTGATGCAGTATATGACGGAAGTGAAATATATATTGGCGGGATAATGGAACATATTGAAGAGGCTGGCATACATTCAGGAGACAGCGCCTGTGTAATGCCTCCTTACACTTTAAAAAAAGAAGCTATACAGGATATTAAAGATTATACATTAAAAATAGCGCATGAACTTAATGTCTGCGGATTGATAAATATACAGTTTGCAATAAAAAATTCAAAAGTTTATGTGCTGGAAGCAAATCCGAGAGCATCACGGACAATTCCATTTGTAAGCAAAACAACAAAAGTTCCGCTGGCAAAAATTGCAGCAAGAGTTATGAGCGGCAAAAAACTAAAAAGCCTTGATTTTAAACGGGTTGATTGTTTAAAACTGGATTATTTCAGCATAAAGGAAGCAGTTCTTCCATTTAACAGGTTTCCAGGATTTGATATTATACTCGGGCCGGAAATGAAATCAACAGGCGAGGTAATGGGTATTGATAAAATCTTTGGAATTGCATATGCCAAATCCCAGATTGCTGCAAACCAGAATATGCCTAAAAAAGGAATTGTTTTTATAAGTGTCAGCAATAAAGACAAGAATAATATAATACCAATTGCAAAAGAGTTTCATGAACTTGGTTTTAAGATTATTTCTACTAAAGGAACTGCTGATGTCCTTGAAAAAAATAAAATAAAATGCGACTGGGTTTTAAAAATAAGTGAAGGAAGGCCTAATGTACTTGATATGATTAAGAATAATGAAGTCGACCTTATAATAAATACACCGGAGGGAAGCAATGCAAGAAGTGACGGTTATTACTTAAGAACCGCGGCAGTTATGCAGAATATCCCGTCTATAACAACACTCTCGGCTGCTTCTGCGCTTATACAGGGAATAAAGGAATTAAAATACAGGACAAAAATAAATGTTAAATGTATCCAGGATTACTGATATACAGTATTGATATTTAACCTTAATACCATTAAGATTTAGTCCGTAAGCTGTAGAAGCTGGTTTGTTAATAATTTACCATCCTTTTAAAGTTTTTAATTATATGAAAGTTCAAAAAGGCGAGATAGTTGCAGCCAGGAAATACAGTGAAAATCTGTATAAACTGGAAATATTTTCCCCGTATATATGTAAAAATGCAAGGCCGGCGCAATTTGTTAATGTAAGATGTGCGGGTTTTGAATCAAATGACCCGCTTCTTCGCAGGCCTTTTTGTATTTATGAAATTGATAAAAAATTTAATGTTTTTTCAATTCTATTCATAGTAAAAGGCAAGGGCACCGCTTATATGGCAAACCTTGAAAAAGGTGAAATCCTTGATTTTGTAGGCCCACTGGGCAATGGGTTTAATATACCTGAAAATAAAAATAAATTTTTACTGCTTGGCGGCGGCATTGGGGTTGCCCCATTGTGCCTTATTGCCCAAAACCTTATAGAAAATAATAAAACTGTACATTTTGTAGCCGGGTTTAAAGATGAAACTTTTTATGTTTGGGAAAGGGATCTTATAAAAATTTTAAGGGATTACAGGATTTTTTCTGAAAACGGCGCTTTTGGTGAAAAAGGATTGCCCTCTGAATATATTTATAACAGCCTTGATACCTTTAAAGAATATCAGTTTCTTGTTTGCGGACCACTTGAAATGTTAAAAAACATTCAATCAATATTAAGAGGAAGAAAAATAAACGCGCTGGCTCTTATGGAAGAAAAAATGGCTTGTGGAATTGGAACGTGCATGGGCTGTGTTTTAAGAATTAAAAATAAAAATGGTGATATTCAATATAAGAAAATATGTACCGACGGGCCTGTCTTTGATTTAATGGAGGTTTGTTTTGACTGATTTTTTTCAAAACAGCGGACTGGCCGTAAAACTGGGTGGCATTATTTTAAAAAATCCCGTAATTGCATGTTCCGGGACATTTGCAAGCGGGCTTGAATATAATGAATTCTATAATATATCTATTCTTGGAGCAGTAACAACAAAAAGCATGTCCCTGGCGCCAATGCAGGGCAATCCTCCTCCAAGGATATGTGAAACTGCTTCAGGAATGTTAAATTCAATCGGCCTGCAGAATGAAGGCATAGATTATTTTCTGGAAAATGAGCTTCCCCGGATGGTGGAAGCGGGTGCGGCAATTATAGTAAGCATATTTGGAAAAGATGCAGATGAATTTACTAAAATCGCCAGCAAGATAAAAACTTATGAGAAAGAAATACTTGCAGTGGAGCTTAATTTATCATGCCCTAATGTTGAAAAAGGCGGTATGGCTTTCTGCGCACTCCCGGATGAGATTAACAGGATAGTTTCACTGACAAGGAATATACTTAAAACCGGTATAATTGCAAAACTGAGCAGTAATTTCAACAATATACCTGAAGCAGCGTCAAAAGCTGCAAAAGGCGGCGCTGATGCAGTTTCAATTATCAATACAATTGCTGCAACAGCTTTTGATATTAATACTTTTAAACCCAGGCTTGGCAATATAACAGGAGGCCTTTCGGGCCCTGCTATTAAACCGATTGCTCTGCTTAAAGTTTATGAACTTGCTAAAGAAAACATAATTCCGGTAATAGGCATGGGCGGGATAATGAACTGGGAGGATGCCATTGAGTTCATTATTGCCGGAGCCTGCGCAATTGGCATAGGTACAGCAAATTTCATTAACCCGGACTGCGGAAGGAAAATAATTGATGGCATAAACGATTACATGCGCAGAAGAAATATTAATGATATTAATATATTAAGAGGAATTGTTTTTAAAAATTCCGGGGCAATAATCTAAAAAACAATATGTAATATAATTTTTTTAAGAGAGGATATGATTTATGCCTGGTTCTATAACAAAAGGAGAAAAAGGTATTTTAAAATTGAAGGACAGGCTCATTGTCAGCATAGACGTCAGTAATAAGCAGGAAATCATAAGTCTTTGCAGCAGCATAAAAAACAGCGTATCAACATTTAAAATCGGGCTTGAAGTGATATATTCCTGCGGCCTTGATATTATTAAATCAATAAAAAGTTTCGGTTATGATGTAATGCTGGATGCAAAATTGCATGACATACCCAATACAGTGTCCAGGGCTATTTCTGCAATAACTGCAATGGGCGTTTCAAAAGTAACTGTTCACGCATCTGGAGGCAGGGAGATGATTTGCGCTGCTGCAGAAGCTGTAACCACTAAAGCTGAAGAATTAAAAATATTTCCGCCAATGATATTTGCTGTTACTGTGCTTACAAGCCTTGATGATGGCGATCTTAAAGAGGCCGGATTTAAAGACGGGTTTCGCGATTCTGTTTTAAAACTCGCAAAACTTGCGCAGTTTGGCGGGGCAGGAGCGCTTGTTTGTTCACCGAATGAGGCGGGACTTATAAAAAAAGAACTTGGCCCCGGACTTATTATTGCAACACCCGGGATAAGGTTGCCTGAAAACAGCATTAATGACCAGAAAAGAATAAACACACCGTACAATGCAATTAAAAACGGGGCAGATTATATTATAGCAGGACGGCCTGTCACGCAAAACAGCAAACCTTATGAAGCAGTTAAAACCATAATCAATGATATTGAAAAAGCCCTGGCCCTAAGCTTTTAAAATTCTATTTTTTGTATCCGGGAACATATATGAATTTACAGAATATACCATTGCAGGATATTGAAAATGCAAGAAAAATAAGAAAAATAAGATCTGGGATTAAAAAGGATTTAAAGACGGGAAAAATCAGCTTAAATGAAGCATTTTCTAACACTTTAATTTATAATAATCTTAAAGAAATGAAACTTATAGATATCTTGAGCTCGCTTCCAAAAAAAGGCAGGATATATGCTGTTAATTTAATGAAGGAAATAGATATAAGCAAGTGTAAAAAAATTGGCGGTCTTGGCAAAAAACAGAGGCTAAAATTATTTACACACTTTGGGCTTGAAAAACATTTATTATAAAAAATATCACTTTTATGCAGGATAAAATATTAAAAAATGGAAAACTTTTTGTCATATCAGGCCCAAGCGGCGCAGGAAAAAGTACACTGATTGAAGAAGTGCTTAAGAGCCTTGGCAATTTTAAAGCATCAGTTTCTGTAACTACCAGGCCAAAAAGAAAAAATGAAATAGAAGGCAAAAAATACATATTTATTTCTGATTCAGAATTTGACGATTATATAAAGAAAGGACAGTTTCTTGAACATGCTGTTTACTGCGGTTATAAATACGGGACACCAAAAGATTTTGTTAAAAGAGAACTGGGCAGAGGCAATAATGTATTGCTTGAAATTGAGGTCCAGGGCGCAATGCAGGTTAAAAATAGCATGCCCGAAGCATACATGATTTTTATTATGCCAGGCACAATTGAAGAATTAAAAAAAAGACTGAGTAAAAGGAATACAGAAAGCTTAATTGAAATTGAAAGAAGACTTCAGGCTGCAAAAAAAGAACTTGATTTCCAGCAATATTATGATTGCATTATTATAAATAATGATTATAATGAAGCCTTGCTTAACCTCAAATATATATTAAATGAAAATACAAAATAGGGAGTATTAATATAAATGGACCTTTATAAAGTAGATTCTCTTACTGATGTCGTTGGCAGCAAATATTCGCTGTGCATTGCGCTGGCAAAAAGATCCCGTGAGCTTGGCCATTACATAAATGCCAAAAGAAATATGGAAAGGGTAAATGCAGTTCCTCCTCTTATAGAGACAGATTCTGAAGATCCTCTTGAAATTACTATAAAAGAGCTGCAGGATGGAAAACTAAGTTTTTCCCAGGCGGAAGAAAAAGTAATTTAAAGTTTATCTATAAATATATAATAAAAAGCAAATGCCTTAGTAAAACTAAAAAGCAGCATTGGCTATAATAATTTTAACAGTATTTAAAAATGAACACCGGCGTCCAGGATTCTTCAATATTTAAAAATAAAAAAATTATTCTTGGAATTACAGGTTCAATTGCTGCATTTAAAGCTGCCTCAATATGTTCAAGCCTGGTAAAACACGGTGCAGAAGTATTCCCGGTGCTGACTCCAAATGCATGCCGTTTTATAAACCCTATTACATTAAGTTCAATAAGCAAAAAAAAAGCTATTGTGCGCCAGTATGAAAATGAAGAAAAAGTATGGCATATTTCTCTTCCGCAGAGCGCTGATGTTATTCTTATTGCGCCTGCAAGCGCAAACACTATATCAAAAATCGCCTGCGGAATATGTGATAATTTTCTCACTACTGCAATAGTTGCATCTTCATGCCCTGTAATAATTGCTCCGGCAATGAACTCTTATATGTACAAAAACCCAATTATACAAAAAAATATTAATATGCTTAAAAATGCCGGAAATTATTTTATAGTGGAGCCGGATAGCGGTATGCTTGCATGCGGTTTTGAAGGTACTGGAAGGCTTGCCGGCCAGGATAAAATAATTGCTGCGGTTTCTGACTCAATTATGTTTTCAGGTGATTTAAAAAATAAAAAAATTCTAATAAGTGCCGGGGGCACAATGGAATTTCTTGACCCTGTCAGGTTTATTTCCAACAGGTCAAGCGGTAAAATGGGCCATGAGCTTGCAAGAGAAGCTCACTTCAGGGGAGCTGGTGAAGTCGTACTTGTATCATCTGCTGACAAAGAGATGATGCCGGAAGGCATTAAATTTATTAAAGTTCAGGGCAGCGATATGATGAGGGAAGAGATTTTAAAACATTACAGTAATTCCGATATAACAATCATGGCTGCAGCAGTAAGTGACATTGTTCCTGTCATAAAATATGATTATAAGTTAAAGAAAAATGATGATATAATATCGAAGTTAAAATTCAGGGAAAATATAAATATTCTTTCAATGCTTGCAGAAAAGAAAGGCAGTGGGCAGTATCTTGCCGGTTTTTCGGCAGAGAGCGGGGAAAATATTGAAAATACTGTTGAAAAAATGAAGAATAAAAATATTGATATGATGGTGTTAAATGATATTTCAAGAAATGACATAGGTTTTGAAAGTGATTACAATGAAGCAGTAATAATATTTTCTAATGGAAATATTAAAAATACCAAAAAAAACAGGAAACGGATTATTGCAAGAATAATATTGAATGAGATAATAAATGACTTGAAGTAAAACCAGGAGGATATATATGAGCAGGAAAGGCAATTATGTGTTTACATCAGAATCTGTTACAGAGGGGCATCCTGATAAAATGGCAGACCAGGTTTCAGATGCGATACTTGATGCAATCATATCCCAGGATCCCGGTGCAAGAGTTGCTGTTGAAACACTTTTAAAAACGGGTATTGTTGTAGTTGCAGGTGAAATAACCACGGATACTTATGTAGAAATACCCGATATTGTTAGAGAAGTTATTAAAAATATTGGTTATACCAGGGCTAAATACGGTTTTGATTATGAAACTTGCGGAGTTTTGACTTCAATTGGAAAACAGTCTTCAAATATTGCCCAGGGTGTAAATAAATCCTTTGAGGCAAGAGCCGGAAACGGTTATGAGGACGAGATTGATTTGATTGGGGCAGGGGATCAGGGAATGATGTTTGGATTTGCCTGCAATGAGACGCCTGAATTTATGCCCCTGCCGATACAGCTTGCGCACCAGCTTTCCCACAGGCTTGCAGAAGTAAGAAAAGCAGGCATACTGCCCTATCTTCGGCCAGACGGCAAAACCCAGGTTACGGTATCATATATTGACGGAAAACCGGCGGCTGTTGAAACTGTGGTTGTTGCATGCCAGCACAAACCCATGATTGATATTGAGGCGCAGATTGCTCCTGATATAAAGGAATTTGTCATAAAACCAATAATACCCGAAGAATATCTGTCAAAAAAAATGCAGCTTTTTGTTAACCCTACTGGTGAATTTACTATTGGCGGCCCTATGGGAGACACTGGCCTTACAGGCAGAAAAATAATAGTTGACACTTATGGAGGATATGCTAGGCACGGGGGAGGATGCTTTTCAGGAAAAGATCCTTCAAAAGTCGACAGGTCCGCCAGCTATGCAGCAAGGCATGCCGCTAAAAACATGGTTGCTGCAGGTGTAGCAGATAAGCTGGAAATAGAGGTGGCTTATGCCATAGGTGTTGCTCACCCTGTGTCAGTGATGGTGGATACTTTCGGTACAGAAAAAATAGATAAAGCCAAAATAGACAAAGCAGTAATGGAGATTTTTGATTTAAGGCCCGGTGCAATAATAAAGAATCTTGATCTTTTAAGGCCAATTTACAAAAAAACTGCATCATACGGACATTTTGGAAGACACGACAGGGATTTCACCTGGGAAAAACTTGACAGGGTTGAAGATATTAAAAACTTTCTTGGCATTAAATAGCAGTTTTCAATTTAAGTAAAATGCATATAAAATGACGGATAATCAAACAAAGCTGCAGTACGCCGAAATATATCCTGATACAAAAATACTTGAATTTGACCGTCATTTTGATTATATAATACCTCAAAGTCTGCAGGGCGTTTTAAAAACCGGTAATATTGCAAAAATTCCTTTAAGAAACCGGATTGAAAACGGCTATGTCACAAGAATTAAAAATAATTCAAGTGTAAGCGAAAAAAACCTGAAATATATTAAAGATGCCGCCACCGGGGTTTCCTTATTTGATTTTTCCAGGCTGAAACTTATTTTCTGGATGTGCTCATATTATATACAGCCCTTCGGTAAAATAGCCCGGCTTTTTGCACCCCCTGCAGATGAAGAAAAAATTTTTGAGTTTTTAAAAAATCCTGAAAATTTCTTAAAATATCGAATACTGCTAAGTATAAATAAAGACCTTCTTCCATTATTTGAAAAAAAATCTTTTTATTCTAAATTCTTTAGGCAGAGACAAATAGTGGATTATATTTTGGGGCAGGGAAAAATTGAAAAGAAAGAATTGATTGATAATAATATTTTTTCTCCGTCAAGCCTTAACAGCCTGGTAAAATCAGGCATTATAATTGAAGAAAAAACAAGAGAAGCAGGGTTTAATGAAAAAGAACTGTCACTGTCTTTTAATGACGCATGCATAACCTTCAATGGAGTCCGGGGCTTTCTTAATAAAGAAATTGTTGAAACTTATAATTTTAAAGACAATAACGGCATAAAAAAACTAAGGCATATTATTGAAAGAATAAAGGACGATATAAATAACTCAAATTTCAAAGGATATCTTTTCAGGGATTTTTCTTATTCTGAAAGAATTAATATTATTTTAGAGTTCTGCAGTTATTCAATTCAAAATTTAAAAAAAATGCTGGTTCTTGCACCTGAATCAGCAGGGGCAGAAGAAATCTCTTTCTTCCTGGATAAAGGATTTGAAGATAAATATTGTGTTTATACATCAGATAAAAACATAAGGGACAGATACAGGTGCTGGCATGATACTGCAAATAACAAGTATAGCCTGGTAATTGGCACAAGATCTGCTGCTTTTCTCCCTTTTTATAATCCGGATATAATAATACTTGATCAGGAACACGATTCTTCTTATAAGGACAGTTCTATTATCCGTTTCAATACACAGGATATCATATTAAAGCTTGCAAGTATTTTAAAGATACCGGTACTTTTTTTCAGTAACTGCCCGTCAGTTAAAAACATGTTTTTATTCAGCAGAAGCACAAAACATTGTGTAATAGGTGGAGTAAAAAGCCCTTCAAATGTAAATATTTCAAAAACAGTTGTTGATTTGAAAAAAATTGACCGTTTCAGGGATGATGTCACTATTAGCAGGGAACTTTTTGGCAAAATAAGGGAATACTCGGAAAAAAAATTTAATTGCCTTTTATTTGCCTCCAGGCGCGGAATGAGCAGTTTTATTACATGCAGGAATTGCGGGTTTGTTCCCAAATGCCCTTCATGTGAAATATCTTATACCTTTCACAGCAATAAAAATGTTCTTATGTGCCATCACTGTTCAAATACTGAAGAATTTTTTGGCTTATGCAAAAACTGTGGCAGCAAAAATATTATGTATAGAAATAATGGAATAGAAAATATTGAAAAAAAACTTAAAAAAAGATTTCCGGATTTGCCAGTTATAAGGATTGACTCTGACGTAGCGGGTAATAGCTACAGGGATAATAATATTTGTAAAATCACAAGAAGCAAATCCCCTGCAATATTTCTTGGCACAAGAAAAATACTGAACCAGTTATCTGAAAAAACTTTTGCCCTTTCTGCAATAATTGAATTTGACAGTCTTATGCAGATGCCGGATTTTCATACAAACGAGAGAGCTTTCCAGACGCTTTGCAAGCTTGAATCTGTTTTAAAAATGGATATTGATTCCTGTTTTATCATACAGTCTTTTAACACTGAATATCCTGTATTAAAATGTTTTATAAATGACGATTATTATAAATTTTACAGCATGGAGCTTGCCGGCAGAAAAGAGCTCGGATACCCTCCTTTTCTAAATATTATAAACATTATATTATCCGGCAAAGACAAAAAGGCCATAATCAGGGATGCGGATAAATTGTTTGCTGAAATTGATAATTTAAAAAGTCCCGAAAAAATAATTCTTGGACCTGCGCCCTGCCCTTATTCAAAAATTAATATGAACCACAGATGGCATTTGCTTGTAAAAACTAATGATATAATAAGATTCAATATTAAATTTGCAAAAATAATGAGGAGTTTTGGCAGGGATGCTAAAGTTAAAATCATAACAGATGTTGACCCGGTATGGATTTTATAATAAGTTTTATTGTAATATTATATTAATTATTATTAGAAGAGCATAAATACTATGGCAGTACGAAAAATCAGGAAAATCGGTGACCCGGTCCTAAGGGAAAAAAGTAAAACAGTTGAAGTTATTGATAAAGCGCTTTTCCAGCTAGTTGAAGACATGATTGATACAGTTTCAGATGAAGATGTGGCAGGCGTGGGACTTGCGGCTCCGCAGATAGGCGTTTTAAAAAGAGTAATAGTCGTATTTAACGGTGAAAAATTTGAAACATTTATAAATCCTGAAATTACAATTCTTGACAAAAAGATGGCTTCAGAAGATGAAGGATGCCTGAGCGTTTATTCTGTTAAAACTTCTGTAAACAGGCCAAAAAAAATCCTTTTTAAAGCTATGGATTTAAAAAATAAGCCTGTAAGTATTGAGGCCGAGGATATAGCAGCAAGAATTTTTTTACATGAAGTAGACCATTTAAACGGTGTGCTTTTTATAGATCATTTAAAACCTTCAGACAGGAAGGATTTTTTAGCAAAAATTAACAGGAATAATATTTTTTGAAAGTCCTATTTTTTGGTTCCTCTGATTTTTCTGTACCGTTTATAGATACTATATATAAATCAAAGCATCCTATAGTTCTTGCAGTGACAAATCCTGACGCAAAAACAGGAAGAGGGAAAAAAATTGCTCCAAACCCGGTTAAGATACAATCTTTAAAACTGGGCATAAAATATTATGAGCTTGAAAAATTTGATGATTTTAGCATTGATTTTATAAAATCCAATACTTTCGACATAATCGTATCAGTATCTTATGGAAAAATCATACCGCCCCAGCTTCTCGATATTGCTGGCATTAAAACTGTAAATGTCCACCCTTCCATTCTGCCAAAATACAGGGGTCCTTCACCCATTGCCACTGCACTTTTAAACGGTGAAAAAATTACAGGAATCAGTCTTATAAAAATCGGAAAATCTCTTGATACAGGCGATATTTATGAATTAAAAAAAATACCTGTATCAGTCCAGGACAATTACAGCACTCTTGAAGCAAAAATTATAAATACTGCAACATGCATGCTTAAAGGATTTTTGGACAGGTTTGAAAAAAATAATATTAATAGCTTTTCTCAGCGCCAAAGCGGTATTTCTTATACAAGAATATTTACAAAAAAAGATACAATTATTGATTGGAATGAAAGTTGCCTGAACATATTTAACAGAATAAGAGCATTTGCCAGCAAGCCCGGAGCAATGTCATTATTTAAAGGAAGAACTGTAAAAATCCTGAAGGCAAAAATATATGACTCAGAACTTGCGGGAAAAGAAAGTATTTACAGCCCGGGTGAAGTTGTCTGTGCAGAAAAAACAGGGCTTATAATTAAATGCGGCAAAAAAGGTGGAGGCTTTATAATTTTAGAGCTTATACAGCCGCAGGATAAGAAAATAATGAGCCACCAGGATTTTATAAACGGATACAGGGTTAAAGCCGGGGATTTATTTGAATAATAAAAAAAAACCTTGTCCGAGGTACCTGGCCTATAAAATACTCAGGATTTATTTTTCTAAAAAAATTCCTTTAAAAAAAATAATTGACATTGAGTTTGCTTCATCCGGGATAACCGGGCCCGACAGGGCTTTTGCATTTGATATTATAAAAGGTACAATCAGGTTTTTGCTTAGAATTGATTATTCTATTTCCTGCTTTTCAGAAAGAAAAACAGAAGACATTGATCTCTGCATTATTACTGTCTTAAGAACAGCATTTTACCAGTTCATGTATATGGACAGGGTGCCGCCCCATGCAATTGTCAATGAAAGCGTTGCTTTGGCAAAGAAATACTGCAGCATATCCTCCTCTGGTTTTGTAAATGCAATACTGCGTAAAATCAGCATAGTAAATAATCTTAATGATTTTACAGGATTAAAAATAAATGAAAAAGTAAAAGACGAATTTAAAAAAATAAGCCTTGTTTATTCAATCCCCGTATGGCTGGTAAAGTATTTCTGCGATATGTATGATAAAGATACTTTAGAGAAAATTTTTTCAAAATTTAATGAAGAGCCTGCAGTTTTTATAAGGGTCAATAAACTGAAAACCACAAGGGAAAACCTGGTCAATTTATTCCTGGCGCAGAACATGGCAGAAGGCAGAGATTTTATAAGTTGCAGCAAAGGGTTTTTAAAAGAAGAAATTTTTACTGATACTCTAATACTTAAAAAAATTTCTAATATAAAAGCAATTGGCGGATACAGGCAGGGCTATTTTTCTATACAGGATTTTTCTTCACAGACAGCTGTAAAGTATTTCCTTAAACCTCAAAAAGGGGAAAAAATACTGGATTTGTGCGGCGCGCCTGGAGGAAAAGCTGCATACATGTCAGAGCTTGCACAGGATAATTGCCTTATTGTATCTGTTGATATAAACCTGGACAGGCTCAGGATTTTTAGCCGTAATATCGAAAGGCTTGGCATAAAGAATATAAAACTTGTCCATGGCGATGCAGCACTTCCAGAAGTTTATAGCAAATACGGCTTTTTTGATAAAATATTTATAGATGCCCCATGCAGCGCTTTTGGGACCATAGCAAAAAACCCCGATGTCAAATATAACAGGAATTTAAATGATATAAAAAGATTTGCCAAAAATTCACTTGCTATGCTTCAGGGATGCCTTGATTATTTAAAACCCTCAGGAATAATTGTTTTTTACACATGCACGCTCTCCGTTGTTGAAAACCAGGAAGTATTATATGAATTTGTAAAAAGAAACAGCAAAAAATGCAGGCTTTTAAAGCCTGAAATACCTGCGGCGCTTTATGATTATGCACCAGGAATGGCGCAGCCTAACCTTAATTCAGACAAACAGTTTTTTGAAATATTGCCATATTTTTTTGGCAGTGAAGGCGGTTTTGCAGCTGCTATTGAAAAACTTTAAAAACTTACAGTTAATAAAATGATTTATTTCATCAAAACAATAAAAATTAAATGATTTTTTTAACTTTTCCGGCTTTGAGGCATTTAGTGCAAATATTTAAATTCTGTACTTTTCCCTTAAATTCAACTTTTGTTTTGACAATATTAGGCTTAAATACCCTTTTTGTCTTTTTATGTGAGTGGCTTACATTATTACCAAAACCTGGCTGTTTTCCACATACAGCGCATATATTTGACATTTTTTCTCCTGTTTTAGAGATAAATAATATTTAATAATTTTTTGTATTTGCATAATCTGCTTAAAAAGCCAAAAACCTGCAAAAATATAAGATACCTGAATTAACCATTTTGCCAGTCTGCAATACGGAAGGTATATTAGCATTTTATTTTTTTAATTACAAGGAAAGCATCTAAAATTCCGTTATAGCAATAAAATTAAAATTATTATATTTTTACGCAGGAAACAAAAAGCACACAAAATAGTCTATAATGATTAGGGAAAAAATTTATTTATCTCAGGGGATTAAAATGATCGAAAAATTAAATGATAAAGACGTAAAAAAAATAATTGATATAATCATAAATAACTTTAAAGAGAATGAATCAAAAATTAATAACCTCAATGTCTTTCCCGTGCCGGATGGAGATACCGGTACAAACATGCTTCTCACATTAAAATCAATCCAGCAGGAAATTGGTTCTCTTGAAAGGTTTACTTTCAAAAATATTGGTGAAAAAATATCTTATGGTGCGCTGATGGGTGCAAGGGGCAATTCTGGAGTTATACTTTCCCAGATACTAAAGGGTTTTTTCGATATAATTGTAATAGATGAAGATATAAGTGTAAATAAAATAAGAAACGCATTGAAATCCTCAATGGACCTTGCTTACAATTCTGTACAGAACCCAACCGAGGGCACA
This sequence comes from Actinomycetota bacterium, assembly GCA_016870615.1. Lineage (GTDB taxonomy): Bacteria > Actinomycetota > Humimicrobiia > Humimicrobiales > Humimicrobiaceae > VGAZ01. The sequence goes on from VGAZ01000012.1 coordinate 23,356, forward strand.
ATGCTTACAACAATAAAGGATATATTTAAAACAGTTGATGGTTTAAACGGAAAAAGCATGCAATATTTTGATCTTCTGGATCTTATAATAAATGAAACTGAAAAATCCGTAATGCGCACAACATTTCTTTTGCCTGTATTAAAACAGGCAGGAGTTGTGGATGCCGGTTCCCAGGGTTTGCTTGATATTCTTAATGGTTTCAAAAAAGCCCTGCTTAACATAGACAGTAATTCTACAGGAAAAAGCATTAAAAAAGTTGCAGGAAACGGGCAAGGGGATATTTATAATAGTAGTGGCATATCATCAGATAATGAAGATTATATTGCTGGTGAAGAAAACCCAAAAGAATCCGCCGGGTTAAAAAGCATAAAGAAAATGGAAATGATAGCTGATATAAAAAATATTTACTGCACTGAACTTATGATAAAAGGAGTAAATATAAACCTGTTAAGATTAAGGGAAGATATTGAATCTTTTGGAGACAGCGCCCTTGTTGTTGGCAATGACAGGCTGATAAAAATACATGTCCATACCAATTTTCCGCAAAAAGTCCTGAACAGGGCATTAAGGGAAGGTACCATACATGATATACAGATTAATAATATGGTTGACCAGAGCAGGCAGGCTGTTTCAGTTGAAATAGGGCACGATGAACAGGAATCGCAGAAAGAATATGGGATTATAGCAATTGCAAATGGAGACGGTTTTGAAGAAATCTTTAAAAGCCTTGGAGTTGATATTGTAATAAAGGGCGGGCAGAGCATGAACCCGTCTACTTATGATATTGTAAAAGCTATCAACAAGCTTAATTGTGATAAAATTTTGATACTCCCAAATAATAAGAATATTATTCTCACTGCAAACCAGGCTAAAAAGATTTCGAAAAAAGATGTATCAGTTATACAGACAACTACTATTCCACAGGGTATTGGGGCTATTCTGGGTTTTAATCCGGATGCAAGTCTTCAAGAGAATCTTGAAAACATTGAAAGTTCCCTTAAGTATATTAAAACCGGAGAAGTCACGACTGCCGTTCGTGATGCAAATCTTTATGTTGGTGAAATAAAAAAAGGTGCATTTATAGGCCTTGCAGATGGAAAGGTAAAAACTATTTCAGACAATCTTGCAGATGCAGTCATTGATCTTGCAAGAGACATTATGACAAGCGATAATGAGATTATAACAATTTATTTTGGTGAAGGCGCTGATGATGATACGAATAAAATTATTAAAAATAGACTTTTAGAATTATACCCCGGTCTTGAGATAGAGATACATAAAGGCGGCCAGCCCCTTTATCCGTATATTTTTTCATGTGAATAAACAGTCTTCTTTAAATTTAAAGAAAGTTTTTTTGCACTATAAGTTTACTTTGTAGTATAAAAGGTGATTTTATCAGGATAATTTCTGGAAAATTTAAGGGACAGAGGCTAAAAATACCAACGGATTATGACATAAGGCCCACCCAGGACAGGGTCAAAGAAAGCATATTCAATGTTTTGGGCAAAAGGTGTGAAAATGCCTGCGTGCTTGATCTTTTTGCCGGTTCGGGCTCACTGGGCATTGAAAGCATAAGCAGAGGCGCAAGCCCTGTTTTTTTTATTGATAAAAGCATTAAATCAATAAAACTAATAGAAGAAAATATAAAAAAAATTAAAGGATTTGATGCTGAATATAAAATAGTGCGAAAAGACATTATTAAATATTTAAAAACATTAAAAGAGCCTATTTTTGATATTATATTCATAGATCCGCCATATAAAATAGATTTTACAACAATGAAAACTCTGTTTGGCCTGCTTAAAGAAAGCCCTGCATTAAATAAGGATTCAGTGATGGTTTATGAATACTTTTCAAGACGGAGAGTTGAAAATGAGCTTGAGGGCTGCTGTATCATAAAAAGTTCAAATTTTGGCGATAAGATTGTAACCTATTTAAGCATTTAAAATATTTTTCAGCTCCATTCAAGCTTTTAAGCATAATTACTCCTGGATGCTTTCCCATGAATATATTATCCTTTAACTGCATTGAATTATAAACTCCATACTCTATATGCAGTTTTTAGTAAATGGAAGCATCTAAAATTCCGGGATAAATAATTAAAGGGACATGATGGGTTATTGATAAAACCATTTGAAGGCGAAGCGGGCACGGTTCCTCTTCTGGAGGAGAGCGAAGCCTTAAAAACTTGAGCAGGCTTTTTCTCGCCGGGAAAAAGCATGCGTGTTTTTGAAATAACCCATCCTGGTCCTAAGGTTCTAATTTCATTGCTATACCGGAATTTTAGATGCTAATTTAGTAAATGTTTAAATTTATTGTTTTAAGCATATGTGGTATTATTTTAAATTGCAGATTTTAAGTTTAAATTAAGTTAGTTTAAGAGAAAAGAAATATTTATGAAAAAAATTGCATTATGCCCCGGAACATACGACCCTGTAACAGAAGGGCATAAAGATATTATTGAAAGGTGCGCAAAAGTTTTTGATAAAGTAATCGTCGCTGTATCTGAAAATCCAAGAAAAAATCCTATGTATTCGCTTAAGCAAAGAATTGAATTTATCGAAAGAGTCTTTAAAAATAATAGTAAAGTTGAAGTACTTGCATTTGCCGGGCTGCTTGTAAATATTGCTGAAAAGACCGGCTCATGCATTATTGTTAAAGGGCTAAGAGCAATATCTGATTTTGAATACGAGTTCCAGATGGCGCAGATGAACAAAAAGCTTAACCCTAAGATTGAGTCAATGTTTCTTGTCTCAAATCCTAAATATGCTTACCTGAGCTCAAGCCTTGTCAGGGAAGTTGCAAGTTTTAAAGGATGCATAAAGGGCCTTGTGCCTCCTGAAATTGAAATGGATATTATAAAAAGTTTTGAAAACAAAAAATAACGGAGAATGAAATGGATGCCATTGAATTGATTGAAAAGCTTGAGGAAATAATACAGAAAAGCAAAAAAATCCCTTTTTCTTCAAATTTTATAATTAATGAAAATGAAATATACGATATTCTTGATGAATTAAAAAGTATTATACCTGAAGAATTCAAACAGGCACGCTGGATTGTAAAAGAAAGAGAAAACATGCTTGATGAAGCAAAGAGGCATGCGGGTAAGATATTGTCTGAAGCTGAAGAAAAAGCAGGAATTTTGCTGAGTGAAAATGAAATTATGAAGAATGCATTGAAAAAATCTGAGGAAATCATTTCGGTTGCAGAAGCCAGGGCAAGAACCATAAGGCTGGAGGCTGAAGATTATGCAGATGAGAAACTTGCAAGCCTTGAAGCTGTGCTTTATAAAATACTTTCAGCAATTGAAAAAGGAAGGGACCAGTTCAGGGCAACCCTTAAACCATAAAATAAATTACAGCTGGGCAGTTAAACAGGGATTATTATTTAAGGTATTGTGGATTTACAGCATTTTTTTGTAAAACTTTAAAAATTCAAGGTGCAGGGATATTTTTATTGATAAATTATTATTATATGGTATATTAATGTACTTGTTTGATTATAACAAGATTGTAACAAAATAAAGCGGAGGTTCTGAAATTGGCTGCTGTTCCTAAAAATAAAAGATCAAAAGCAAAAAGAAATACAAAAAGAAACAGTTTTAAATTAAGTGTTTTATCTATTGTTGAATGCCCGAGATGCAGGGCAAAAAAGATCGCCCACAGGGTGTGCCAGGCTTGCGGTTATTACGACAATAAAGAGATAATACAGCTTGAAAAGAAAACTAAGGAAAAGAGTACAGAAAAAACCAGGGAATCTACTAAATCCGGCAGCAAAAATACTTCAAAAACAAAAGAACAGGGCAAAACTGTTCCTGGAGCAGTCCAGGCTGACAAAAGCGAAAAAGATATAAATGATGAAGCGGTGAATTCCTGATTTTAAAATAATTCTTTAAGTAAATGGGGGTCGTCTTGAAATTCGCTGATTTTTTTTGTCCAAAATCAGTTGCAGTAATTGGAGCATCAAGGGATAAGGAAAAAGTAGGGTATACAATTGTAGATAATATAATAAAATCAGGCTATAAAGGGAAAATACTTCTGGTAAATCCCAATGCTGCTGAAATTCATGGCATAAAATGCTATAAATCAGTTCTTGATATTAAGGTTGATATTGATCTTGCCATTATGGTTATCCCAAGCAAGCATGTATTGCATGCGCTGGATGATTGTGCAAAAAAAAATACCAGGTTTCTAATAATTATTTCTGCCGGATTCAAGGAAACAGGCAGGGAAGGCGCTATTCTTGAGAAGCAGATTATTGATAAAGCGCATATTTATAATATAAGGATACTTGGGCCAAACTGCCTTGGCATGATTGATTTTAATTGTCCCCTGAATGCTTCTTTTTCCCCAAATATGCCTGAAAAAGGCACGATAGCATTTCTTTCACAGTCAGGCGCCCTTGGCACTGCTGTTCTTGATTGGGCAAAAACAAACGGTATGGGCCTGTCAAAATTTGTTTCAATGGGCAATAAGGCTGATATTAGCGAGATAGATTTATTTAAAGACTGGCTTGATGATAAAAATACTAATGTAATAACTGCTTATGTGGAGGGTGTAACAAATGGCAGGCAGTTTATGGATGTCTGCTCAAAAGTAACAAAACAAAAACCAATCATTATTATAAAATCTGGTAATACAGATGCAGGCGCAAAAGCGGTTTCTTCACATACAGGAACACTTGCAGGTTCTTCAAAAGCATACGAAGCAGCTTTCAGGCAGACCGGTGTAATAAGGGCCGGGACTATTAAAGACTTGTTTAATCTTGCCGCCGCGTTTGCGCACCAGCCACTCCCAACCGGGAAAAATATTGCTATCATAACGAATGCGGGGGGCCCTGGTATAATGGCAAGTGATGCCTGTGAAGAAAACGGAATAAACCTTGCACAGATTAAAAAGGAAACCGTTGAAGAATTAAAAAATTTCTTGCCGCCGGCAGGAAATTTTTATAACCCCATTGATGTGCTCGGCGATGCTCTTGCCCAAAGATATGCAAAAACTTTTGAAGTGATTTTAAAAGATAAAGATATTAATGCAGTTATGGTTCTATTAACTCCCCAGGCAATGACGCAGGAACTTGAAACTGCTAAAGCACTTGTAGAAGCTCTTAAAAAATCCGGCAGGAAAATACCAGTTGTTACCAGTTTTATGGGCGGACATGAAGTAAAAGAAGGCGTTGATTATTTAAACAGCTCAGGAATACCAAGTTTTTCAATACCTGAAGAAGCAGTTCAGGCATTAAAAGCATTAATTGACCAGGCAGAGTGGATTAACAAAAAACAGGATGAATTAAGGATTTTTAAAGCTGATAAAAAATATGCTGCAGAAATTTTTAGAAGGAATTTAGACCGGAATCATTATGAGATAGGTGAAATGGAAGCAAGGGAAATACTTGCTGCTTATGATATCAGAGTACCTTATGGCGCAGTTGCAAAAAATATCACAGATGCAAAAGAAATCATAAAGAAAACAGGATTTCCGGTGGTTATGAAAATTGATTCCCCGGATATACTTCATAAATCTGATGTAGGCGGCATAAAAGTAGGAATAGAAAATGAGGTGGACCTTGATGCGGCATTTGAGTCAATAATATCCAGCGTAAAAAAATTTATGCCTGATGCAAGAATCAACGGTATTTCAATACAGGAAATGATAAAGGATAAAAAAGAAATAATTATAGGCGTTAATAAAGATCCCCAGTTCGGCCATATGATAATGTTCGGGCTGGGAGGCATATATGTGGAAGTATTAAAAGATGTATCATTCAGGATAGCGCCATTAAAAGAATCAGATGCCCGGGAAATGATTGAAGAAATAAAAGCAATAAAACTCCTTAAAGGTGTCAGGGGTGAAAGCCCTTCAGATATTGACAGTGTTGTAGAAGTTCTATTAAAAATTTCACAGCTTGTAACTGATTTTCCTGATATAATGGAAATGGACATAAATCCTTTATTTGTAAAAGAAAAAGGCAAAGGCTCAATAGCCGGTGACGCCAGGATAAGTATCCAGAATAAGGAGTAATATTTTTGAATGGATTTTCCCGTTTAAATCTTGCCATAGATGTAATGGGGGGCGACTATGCGCCCTATGAAATCATTAAAGGCGCTATTGAAGGTTGCCGGATATATGACGCGGACCTCACTCTTGCCGGTGACAAAACCCTTATTAAAGATTGCTCAGAAAAAAATAACTTTGTCCTTGATGGCATTAAAATAATAAATTCTTCAGATACTGTATTTATGGACGACTCCCCCTCAGGTGTTCTTAAATATAAAAAAAAATCCCCGGTTTACCTGGCTGCAGAATATGCCTCTAAAATAGATAACAGCGCTTTTTTATCAG
>VGAZ01000013.1 GCA_016870615.1 Actinomycetota bacterium
AAGTAAGAGCCGAAAAAGGAATGCCCCTTACAATATCAACACGTCAAGTAGAGGTTAAAGTATAGTGACTCAAGTTCCAATACTTAAGCCCAAAGATGTGATAAGAGTTTTTAAAAAGTTCGGGTGGTTGGTAGCAAGAAGACCCAGCGGGAGTCATGTAATTCTTACTAAAGAAGGCAACATCTCAACATTATCTGTTCCAAATCATCCAGAAGTTGCCAGAGGAACTTTAAGATCATTGATAAATCAGGGTTAACAATTGAAGAGTTTCTTAGCGAGCTATAAATTAAAACCTATTAAGAATTGTTTCTAAAAAATTCCTTAAATTATTTATTTCCCTTAAGTAGGGTAGAGAACTGGCGCGCCACTAAATATTTACAAGAATTACTATATCATCTGCAAATCTTGCATATTCTACACAAAAAATAAAATTTATAATTAATCTAAACAATGATTTTGAGTTTTTTAGTATTGCAATACTTTGCAAGCCTTATGGTTTTTAAAAATAATAGGGCTGCCAGGTTCTAAAATAAATATTTTAAATTTAAATAAGTTAAAAAATATAGGGGCTTGAATTGGTTTATAACCATGGATATAATACACACCTTTCATTAGTGGAGGAATATGTTGAAAAACTAATAGCTCCTGAAGGTAAACAATTAATAATTGATAAATAATATTTAATAATTCATCACATGCTCCTTTTATGGGCTAGCCTTATAAGTTTAAAAGTGAATTAATAAAGGTTAAAAATAGATAAAATCCCTGTTATAGTTTATTTTTGCATGTTAAAATAAGACAAAATTTTTACAATATACTGATAAATTAAGTCAATGATTAATGTAGAAAATCTTACAAAGAAATTTAATGCTATAACTGCTGTTGAGGATATTAGTTTTAATATAGGTGAAAGCGAAATATTTGCTTTTTTGGGCCCAAACGGAGCAGGTAAAACTACAACTATTAGAATGCTCTCAACACTTATACAGCCAACATCAGGTGAAATAACTATTGATGGCCGAACTCCCAGTGAAGGCGGCGAACATATAAGATCAATTATAGGACTGCTTACAGAATCACCAGGAATGTATGAAAAAATCTCTGCATTTGATAATCTTAATTATTATGCCAGTTTCTATAATATATCCCGGGAAAAGAAAAATGATAATATAAAAAAATATTTGAAGATGTTTGGGCTATGGGAAAGAAAAGATGATATTGCCGGTACCTACTCAAAGGGGATGAAGCAAAAACTTGCTCTTGCAAGAGCGCTTATTCATGAGCCCAAAATCTTATTTTTGGATGAGCCAACAGCAGGGCTTGACCCTGAAAGCGCCCACATGGTCAGGGGTTTTATAGAGTCTCTTAAAAAAGAAAAAACAACGGTTTTTTTATGTACGCATAATCTTCAAGAAGCATCAAGTCTTTCAGACAGGGTGTGTATTATAAAAAGGAAAATAATAAGGATTGCCTCTCTTGAAGAACTAAGGGGAGATAACCAGAATAAGAAGATTGAAATAATTTTTAAAGAAGATGCTTTAAGATACAGCAAGCTTCTGGAAAATATTGAAGGGGTAAAGGTTTTAGAAATCAATAAAAATATTGCCAGCCTCATTGTTGAAAATCCTTTTAATACAAATCCAATAATACTGAGAAAGATTCTTGATAATGGCATTGATATTGTTTATTTTAATGAGATAAAAGCCACCCTTGAAGATATATACCTGGACCTTATAAAAGATGAAGAGGCAAAATGAAAAATTCACTTGTCATATTTAAAAAAGAAATAAAAGAAGTAATAAGAAATAAAAACATATGGCTTCCAGTACTTATTATAACCGTTGTTTTTTCAATAGCGCTGCCTGTTCTTTTTATAGCAGGAAGCGGGGCATTGCTGGATGATGGGGATACCATTGACTTTGTAAATAAGATTTTTGGGGAAATAGGCGATCCGCTAGAGGCGCTTCTGGGTTTTGTTTTAAAACAGCTTTTAATATTTCTCCTTTTAATCCCGGCAATGGTTCCAAGCCTTATTGCGCCTGCATCTATTATAATGGAGAAGGAAAATAATACCCTGGAGCCGCTTCTTGCCACACCTCTTAAAACCTCAGAAATACTTATGGGAAAATCTCTAACAGCTTTAGTTCCGACTTTTGTTATCTCGACAATTAACTTTATACTGCTTACCATAGTTGTTGACATTACTGCTTATATAAAGCTTGGTTATGCTCCTTTGCCTACCCTGGAGTGGGCAGTTGTGGCTTTTGTGCTGAGCCCTATACTTGCTTTTATTATAACAATGGTAAGTATAATAGTTTCTGCAAAATCAACGGATATAAGATCTGCGCAGGGCATAGGTGGGGCAGTAATAATTCCAATATATCTTATTATAGGATTGCAGGTAGCAGGGTTTTTTCTTTTAAATATTTTATATCTTCTTATCGGCTCTCTTGTGCTGCTTGCAGTATGCCCGCTTATGTTAAGGCTTGCGGTAAAGATTTTTGACAGGGAAAATATACTTACAAAATGGAAAATGAACCGGTAATTTATCTTTTTACATAAATTGAAGAAATTGGCCGACTGTGCTAATATAATTACGGTACTCTGTTTTTCTCGTGGCCAGGGTTAATTTTTTTGCCAACAAAATTACATTATATGCTCAAACTTAGTTTGCAGCGTACATGCCTGTTAATTCAGGACTTATAAAGCAGACAGGAGAGCTGATCTTAGATAATGGGGTCGGGCATATAAAAACCTCTATGGCTACGGCTTAACGGAGTATCGTTTTTTTTATCATATTAGCTGTATTAGTGCCGCATGGCGCAACTTTTTTAAAAAATAACACAATAATCTGCCAAAGAAGTGTATACTGTTGCAGATTTTTATTAAATATTGTCAAAACTGATTAGGAAATTTAGCTGTAATACTGTAAAATTTATAAATTATGGATATAAGGAACACATTTCTGGAATATTTTAAAAATAAGGCCCACCTTATAATGCCATCTGCAAGCCTTGTGCCTTCAAATGATACCAGCGTGCTTCTTACTACAGCAGGAATGCAGCAGTTTAAGCCATATTATCTCGGCACGCAAAAACCTCCGGGCCCCAGGATTGCAACTGTACAAAAATGCTTCCGTACGAGCGACATTGAAAGGGTAGGCACAACTGAGCAGCACCTTACATTTTTTGAAATGCTGGGAAATTTTGCTTTTGCAGATTATTTCAAAAAGGAAGCAGTGGACTTTGCGCTTGAATACCTGCTTGATGTACTGAATATTTCACTTGAAAAGCTTGCTGTGGGCGTTTTTGCAGGCGATGAAACAATACCGGAAGATGTAGAGGCCATAAAATTGTGGAAAGGCCATGGCATTAAAACAAACAGGATATACAAATACGGTAAAAGCGATAATTTCTGGGGCCCTGCCGGAGATACCGGTCCATGCGGGCCATGCACTGAAATATATTATGATTTCGGGAGCAATAGCGGATGCGGAAGCAATTCCTGTTCACCCGGTTGCGGATGCGAAAGATATCTTGAAATCTGGAACCTTGTCTTTACCCAGTATAATTTTAACGGCAAAAATTATGAGGAACTGCCCAATAAGAATATTGATACGGGAATGGGTCTTGAAAGAATTGCTGCTGTGCTTCTTGGCGACCCCTCTGTTTTTAAAACAGGGCTTTTTATGCCTGTAGTAAAAACAATAGAAAAGCTCTCAGGTGCAAAACTTCTTTCAAAAAATGATGAGTCCTATGACGCCCACGCCAGCAGATGCATAAAGATAATTGCTGACCATAGCCGCGCTGTTGCGTTTTTGGCTGCAGACGGTGTAATTCCTGCAAATGAGTCCAGGGGATATATACTGCGCAGGTTACTCAGGAGGGCTGTAAGATTTGGCAGGCTTTTAAATATAAAAGATTGTTTTTTAAATGAGCTTGCAGAAATTGTAATAGACAATTATGGGCACTTCTATCCTGAACTTGAAGATAAAAAGGATGAGATATACAGGATTATCGGGCAGGAAGAGAAAAAATTCCTCCAGACATTAAAGGAAGGATCAAAGGTTTTGTCTTTACAGGTTGAGAAGTTAAAATCTTCCGGCGGAAAGTATCTTGAACCTTCAACCGCCTTCAAGCTGTATGAAACATACGGGTTTCCTGTTGAGCTTACAGCAGAAATCCTTAATGAGAATGGATTTGAGCTGCAGATAGAGAAGTTTGATGAATATATGGCAATGCATTCAGAAAAATCACGCAAAAAAACTGCATTTGATAAAAAAATAGATACTAACCTTGAGCTTTATAAAAGAATATCAAAAAAAACTGAAGTTGATTTTATTGGATACCAGGAACTCAGGGGAGCTGCTGTTATTATGCATTTACTCAAACATAAAGACGAGAATGGCGCCGTGCCTTCTGGATTGCTCTGCAAAGGCGACAGGGGCGAAATTATCCTTGACTCTACTCCTTTTTATGCTGAAAAAGGCGGGGAAATAGGCGACAGGGGGGCAATAAAGAGCGGTGAATCCCTTTTTATCGTTGAAGACACCCAGATGCCTGTAGAGGGCCTGGTAGTGCACAGGGGATGGGTAAAAGAGGGTGCTTTTAAGGTATCTGATAGTATTAATACTGAAGTTGATGCGCAGTTTCGTAAAAGCATAAGCAGCAACCACACATCCACACATATGCTTCACTGGGCATTAAGGGCAGTGTTTGGCAAAAATATTGAGCAGGCCGGCTCCTTTGTCTCTGATGAAAGGCTGCGTTTTGATTACAGTATAGCATCTGCCCCGGTACAGGATGACTTTGACAGGATTGAACGTCTTATTAATGAAAAGATACAGAGAAATGATATTGTAAGATGTTTTGAGACAACCAGGGAGTATGCGCAGGAAATAGGGGCCATTTCACTTTTTAATGAGAAATACGGCAAGTTTGTCAGAGTCGTAGAGATTGATGATTACAGCAGAGAGCTTTGCGGCGGCATACATGTTTCAAGGACAGGAGAGATTGGCCTTTTAAAGATTCTGTCTGATTCAAGCATTGGGGCAGGAACAAGAAGGATTGAAGCCATTACCGGAACGGCTGCCTTTAATTTTTTAAATTCAGCTTATAAAATGTTAAAAGAAATATCTTCAGGTTTTGATTCAGATATTTTAGATGCAAAAAACAGGGTTGATGCGCTGAGGCAGACTGCTGAAAAACTTGCTGATGATCTTGGAGCATTGCAGGCAAAATCAGTAAAAAACGAAATAATGGCTGATGCTTCAAATAAAGTAGAAAAAAACGGCACACAAATCATTGTTTATGATTTTTCAAAAAACCCTGCAGTTTCAGGCATAGATGCAAAAAACATGGGTATTATTGGGGATGAACTGATAAATGAAGCCAAAGATAAAGAGGTTTTTATATTATTTGTAAATATTATAAATTCAAAACCTTTTATATTGATGCTTGCTTCCAAAGAGCTTGCCAGAAAAGGAGTAAACTGCTCTGTAATTGCAAAAGATGCAGGTAAAATCTTGAAAGGCGGCGGGGGAGGCAAACCTGAATTTGCACAGGTCGGCGGTTCTGATAGCCAAAATCTCGCCCAGGCTATATTGCATATTAAAGACATGGTCCTTAAACTGGCAGGTTAAAGTTTCAATATTTAATGCACAGGTATTATTATGAGGATTATGGGGCTTGACATAGGACAAAAAAGGATAGGAGTTGCTGTAACCGATGAGCAATGCACTATAGCATATCCGCTGGAAGTTCTTGAAAATACCATTGGTGTTAAAGAAAAGCTCTACAGTTTAATAAAAAAGCATTGCATAGGTAAAATTGTAGTGGGAATGCCTTATAATCTTAAAGGCCAGGAGGGCCACCAGGCTAAAATTGTAAGGGAATTTGTGAATTTGAACCTGGAAGAGTCGGGTACTGCTGTTGATTACATGGATGAAAGATATACCTCAAGGATTTCAGATAGTGTTTTAAGGGCCGGTAAAAAACAGGAAAATAAAAGAGGCGCAATGGCCCGAAATAATAGGGCCGGCGGCGAAGTTGACAAAATATCTGCATCTATTATATTAAGCAGCTATATAGAAAAGCAAAAGCAGGATAGCCCGAAGTAAAAAACAATAATTGCGTGTTTTAAAAAACAGTGAAATTATGTTAAAAAAAAATAAAAGCATAAACTTTAGAAAATTTCATATAATCATATCTGCTGCATTTGTAACTTTATTATTAATATTTGCGGTTACATCATGTTTTGTGCAGCCCGCTGAGCAGGGAAAAAACCAGATACCAAAAGGCATTGAAGTTGAGGTTGAAATAGCTGAAGGTATGAACCTGGCACAGATAGCAAACCTTCTTGCAGAAAAAGGAGTTGTGGATGATGCTTTTGTGTTCAGGCTGTTTGTGCAGCAAAAGGGCAAAGAGAAGAACCTTCTGCCTGGAAAATACAGAATGCTTACCGGTTCAGGGAATGAGGAAGTCCTTAATATTATAATGGCAGGGGAAAAGGTTGTAGTTTTTAAGCTTACTATTCCGGAAGGATATAATATTGGACAGACAAAGGAAAAAATACTCAAAGATATACCTTTTATAGATGCAGGTGAGCTCGAAGCTGCAATGGACATAGGCAATTATTATGAGTATTTTGGGCATTTTTCACAGCTGATTACAAACCTTGAAGGTTTTTTATTTCCAAAGACCTACGATGTAACTGTTGATTATACTCCAAAAAACATAATTGAAATGCTTCTTGCCCAGTACCAGGTGGAAACACAGCCGCTTGACTGGAGTTATGCTGATGAAAAAGGCTACACAAAGTATGATATTTTAAATATAGCGTCGCTTATTGAAAGGGAAGCATATATTCCGGAAGAAAGGCAGCTTATTTCTGCAGTAATACACAACCGGCTCAGCTCAGATAAAACAAATAAACTTCTGCAGATAGATGCAACTGTGCAATACGCACTGGGCCAGCCAGGCGACTGGTGGCCTATTATAAATATTCCAGATTATGAATTTGATTCGCCTTACAATACATATATACACCAGGGCCTTCCGCCAACACCAATATGCAGCCCGGGTCTTGAGTCAATAAAAGCTGCTCTTGCCCCTGCTGATGTCAATTACCTTTATTATGTGGTAATTGATGAAAATACTCACGAACATAAATTCTCTGAAACGTTTGAAGAACATGTAAATGCAATAAACCAGAAATAATTATCATTAAAAAAGTGCAGCATATGGATTTATTAAGATCTGTTATTTGCGAAGCAAATTTTTTGGCAAATAAAAGTAAAAATGCCCGAATGCGCAAGATTCCTGTACTTGATTATTTTGCAGGCAGGTTCCTTGAGGCTGTGTGCTTTTTGAAAAAACCGGAAAGAATTCTTGAAATTGGCTGCGGAATAGGATATTCAACCTATTTTTTGGTTAAGCATTTTAATGAAATGATTGGCAGGAAAAATGCTGATGCGGCAAATTGCAGATACTCATATACCGGGATAGATTTAAATAAAAAACGCCTGGAAGAGGCCCGGGAATTTATAAAGGATGCATTCGGGCAACTGTTTTTATCAGGAGAGATTAAATTCAGTTTCATAAATGCAAATGCAATTACAACTGTGCCTGTGCTTGATGAAAAGTATGATTTTGTATTTATAGATGCTGCAAAGCTTGAATACCCGGCATATCTTTCTGCAGTTGAGCCCAAGTTACAAAAAGGCGCTCTTGTGATTGCAGACAATGTTTTTTACTCGGGAAAAATTTTTGAAGAAAGAATTTCCCCGCATGACAGAAACAGCATTAATGGTTTGAAAGAATTTATTGGAATTATTAAGTCTGAAGATAAATACAGTACAGGATTTTATGATATATCTGACGGTATTTCAGTGTCAGTATTTAAATAAATGCGATTACTTTTGGCTTATCGATTATTTTACTGAAATGAAGCTTTCGGTGAAAAAGCCCAATAATATATAATATATTTATCAAGTTTTTTATTGAACTGTTATTTCATATGGAAAAAAATATTAAAAACCAGGAAAGACCGTATTATAAAGTGCCTGAACTTTGCGTGCCTGCCGGGAATTTGCGCACTTTAAAATATGCCGCAGCATACGGGGCGGATGCAGTATATGTCGGTGGAGGACAATACAACCTCAGGAGCTTCGGGAATAATTTCACTGTACCTGAGCTAAAGGAAGCAGTTAATTACGCTCATTCAAAAAAGATAAAAGTCTACCTTGCATTAAATGCAATTATCGGCGAATCTGAACTTAACGGCGCCAGGGAATACGTGGAATCCATAAGAGAAACGGATTTTGATGCAATAATTATATCTGATCCCGGCATGTTTGGCATTGTAAAAAAAATGATGCCCGGCATGCGGCTGCATATTAGCACTCAGGCAAGCATATCAAACAGCATGGCTGTTAATCTCTGGTCAGGGCTTGGCGCTTCAAGAGTAAATGTTGCAAGGGAGCTTGCCTATGGGGAGCTATGCTTACTTAAGAAAAACTCAAAAACCGAGATTGAAGTTTTTGTACATGGGGCCCTTTGCATTTCATATTCCGGAAGATGCATGCTCAGCAAATACCTCTCAGGAAGGGATGCCAATAAAGGACAGTGCTCCCACACATGCAGGTGGAAATACTACCTCATGGAGGAAAAAAGGCCAAATATGTTTTTACCTGCAGACATGGACAAAAGAGGAACATATATTTACAATTCAAGGGATCTGTGCCTGCTTGAAAAACTTGACCTGATTGCAGATATAGGGGTTGATGCTGTTAAAATTGAAGGCAGGATGAAAACTGAGAATTATGTGGCCCAGGTAACCTGGGTATACCGAAAGGCTTTAGACTGCATAAAAAAAGGCGGCTTTTCTGATTATAATAAAAAATTCCTGATGGCAGAGCTTGATAAGACAACTCATAGAAGCTTTACTGAAGGATTTATGTTTTTAAATGACAGGCAGGCTCCTGAACTTACAGATAATGATAATGTCGGCTACACCAGAAAATACAGGTTTGCAGGTTCAGTAAACAGCTTGAGCAGTAAATATAATAAAACAGTAATAACTGCCAGGAACCAGGTAAAAGTTGGTGATATGCTGGATGTTCTGCAGCCGGGAAAAGAAAACCTGGAGTTTAGAGTTTTAAAGATAACAAGGGCCGATACAGGAGAAAATATCACTGTAGCAAATACAAATGAACTAATAATTATAAACGGCCTTGAAAATATTGATGAATTTGCCCTGCTAAGGAAAAAAGAATGATGAATTTTTAAATAATTATATTATTAAATATATATAATAATATATATGATAATAATTTATATATATATTATTATATGTTATAAATATAAAACAAAAATAAATAAATACATTTATATTGATTTATTTATTATAATAAACAATACTAAAGCTATAATATTAAAATAAAAGTTATTATAATTAACCTTTATTAAAATTATGGCAACTGAGAGTATTACAACAATATCTGAAGGTGCAATAATAGAAGGCAAATTGAACTTTCCCGGACCTGTAGTTATTGATGGAAGAGTTATTGGTGACATAACCGCCAGCCAGAAGCTTACCATAGGAAAAAATGCAAAAGTTGAATCTGTAATTTATGCCAGGGACGCTGTAATATCCGGATATGTTGAGGGTACAATGCATGTTTCAGGGCAGATAGAAATTACATCAACCGGCAAGCTTATTGGGGAGCTAATACAGGAGGCCCCTGCCTTAATAATTGAAAAAGGCGGCATGTTTAAGGGTAAAAGCATCACCGGCGAAAATGATGGCAGTCCTGAAAAAAAAGATGAAAAAAAATTTTTCAGGAAAGCTGATAATTCCTGAAACTTAAATTAAAAAACACCTTCAAGGATAAAACATGGTACTTTTTAGTTACTATTAATGCCCCATATTCAGGAAATATATAATTTTTTTCCGCTGCTTTACGCCTTTTACTTTACATTTTTTACAGGCAACTCCTTCAGGGAATCCAGTACCCGTAAAATAATCAATAGTTGTTCTGTTATCTGGATATTTCTGTAAAAACTCTTTATAATCCATTCCATATTCTTGATGATATATTATTATAAATAGATCATGTATAAATATTTAGTTGTATAACAAGGTATAATTAATTTACCTGCTTATAAAGACATAATTAATATTTTACCGGGGGTAATTTGAAACACAGGGTTACAGGAAAACAGGAAAATTCAAAAATGTGTTTTATATGCGGATTAAAAAACCGTTTTGGTCTTTATACCTCTTTTTATGAAACAGAAAACGGCCAGCTTATAGCAGTATTTACGCCCAGGCAGGAGCACCAGGGTTATCCGGGCAGGCTCCATGGCGGAATTGCTGCTGCAATACTTGACGAAACAATAGGGCGGGCTGTAAATACAGGCAAAAGCGGAATCTGGGGAGTAACTCTTGATTTTAATATAAAATATAAAAAACCGGTGCCATTGAGCCGCCAGGCCTGGGTCATTGGAAGAATTAATAAAGAAAACAGCCGCATATTTGAAGGCAGCGGTGAAATAGTGCTTGAAGATGGAACAGTAGCAGCAGAAGGCAGCGGCAGATACCTTAAAATGCCCATTGAAAAAATTGCGGATTTTGACCTTGAGGAAAATGAGTGGAAAATTGTAATCTCGGATAAAGACCCTGAAGTTATAGAAATATAATGATATAATAAAAAATCCGGGTCAATTTATATCAGAAAAGCTATATATTATAATATAAATATTTAATACATAAGTGCCTGGTAGCTTATGAGCCAAACAAAAACTTACAGATTAACAGTGTCAGGAAGAGTCCAGGGTGTTGGGTACCGTTATTTTGTAGAAGACAGCGCTGTCTTTCTGGGAGTAAAAGGTTTTGTAAGAAACATGCCTGACAATAAGGTTGAAATTGTCTGCCAGGGAGATGAAAAGTCAATGGAGCAGTTTTTTACCAGTGTAAAAAAAGGGCCGGCATTTGCACGCGTGGATGAAATAATCAAGGATAGAATCAGCAATGATATTAATTACAACTCTTTTGAAATAAAATATTAAAAATGGTGTTTATATGATTATAAATTCAGGAACGAGGATGCTAGGGCTTTTTGGGAACCCTGCAAGGCACAGCCTTTCCCCGCTTATTCAAAATCATTTTCTGCGCAGTTATAATATAAATGCGGTTTATGCAAGTTTTGAGCCGGCAATAGATAGTCTTGAGGCCGCATTTTTTGGCGCAAAAAACCTTGATTTTATTGGCCTCAATATCACTATGCCATTTAAGGAACAGGTATGCAGCCTGCTTGACAGGGCTGCAGATGGCGCAAAAATAACTAATTCAGTGAACACTGTGAAGTTTGGTGAAGGCATTGCTGAGGGTTTTAGCACTGATGGTGATGGGCTTATAAAATCACTTGATGAGAAGAGTTTTTCATGGCAGGGCAAAACCTGCTTTGTTCTTGGCGCAGGGGGCGCAGCAAAAAGCGCAGTATTTTCACTTTTCTCAAAACCTTTAAAAAAAATATATCTTTATGACATTGACTATAACCGCTCCATCTGCCTTTTAAATACAATGACTGCAAATATGCTCAGGATGCAGGATGAAAAACAGGGGCTGGTTAAAAAGCAAAAAAAGGGCCGGGATGTGCAATACGGTAAAAAAAACAAAAGCAGCAAAGCCGAGAAAATATACACTGAAAAAGCTGCAGGAATAATTGATGAAATTGACAATAAAATAATAGTTATCACTTATCTTGATGAAATTGAAAAAGAGCTTGGCTCAATAGATTTAATTATAAACTGCACCCCGGCAGGCATGGATGACGGCACTCCCGGCTCTAAAGAAAAATGCCCTGTTCCCGGAACATGGGATCTTGGAGGTAAGTATATATTTGACATGGTCTATAAGCCGGTTGCAACAGTGCTTATAAAAAAGGCCCAAAGCGACGGTGCGGCAGCAATTATATACGGCACTGATATGCTCATTAACCAGGCTGCTTATTCTTTTAAAATATGGTTTGATATAATGCCTTCTGCAAGAATACTGGGGGAAGTAAAAAATATTGTAAAAGAAAAAATTGAAAGCGACAGATAGTTTTGGCCCCTGCATTTTTATAAATAAAATATCGGGTATTAATATATGGATTTAAAAATTATTTTAATATGCGCCGCTGTGTTTGCAGCAGGTTTTGTTGCGGGCAGTTTTTTAAATATTTTAATATACAAGCTTCCCCGCAAACTCAAGGTTTTTTCTCCTTATCCTGTATGTTATTACTGCAGCCACAAGACACATTTGCTCTATACTTTTCCTGCGCTTGCATATTTATTTGCCAAAAATAAGTGCGGCAATTGTTTCAGGAAACTTTCTCTAAAAAGCATTGCGCCGGGCCTTTTAAACGGTGCGCTGTGGGCATTTGCCATATTTTATTTTATGTCAAAGACAGTATCTGTTAAAAACATGCTTGAGGCAATATCAGCTGTAATATTTATAAGCACTTTAATTGTTGTTTCATTCATTGACTGGCAGTTCATGATAATACCTAATATAATTGTACTTCCGTTAACGCTTGTCGGTCTTGCTTTAAGTACTGCAGCAATGCTTCTTACAAATCCTTCAAAATGGTGGTTTCCCCTGGTTTTTTGCGCAGGGGCCTTTGCATTCATGCTTATTGTGCATCTCATATACCCGAGGGGCATGGGCATGGGCGATGTAAAGCTTGCGCTTATGATGGGAGCTTTTTTGGTAAAGGATATAATTGCGGCATTGTTTTTTGGGTTTTTGGCCGGAGCCATTGCAGGGATAATATTTATGATTTCCAGGAAAAAAACTTTAAAACAGTTTATTCCTTTCGGGCCATTCATGTCTGCAGGTGGCATTTTAGCTATTTTTTTTGGAAATTACATATCAGGCTGGTACACAGGTTTTTTTTGATATAAACTTTAATTTTAAGATAAAAGGACGGTTCTCTTTTTTTCATACTGTTTTTTGCCTTAAATGCATAGAAAGGGATGGTTATAAAAATGAGGTTTTTAACAGCAGGAGAATCACATGGCAAGTATCTTACTGCCATAATTTCTGAATATCCTTCAGGTGTGCAAATAGATAAAGATTATATAGATGAGCAGCTTGCAAAAAGGCAGGCAGGTTTCGGCAGGGGCACAAGGATGTCGATTGAAAGGGATAAGGTAAAGATTATCTCAGGAGTTTCAAGTGGCGTTTCAACCGGGGCCCCGATTTGCCTTTTTATAGAAAATCTTGACTGGCAAAACTCGCAAAAGCGCATTGAAAATGAAAAAGATATTTTAAATCCCCGTCCCGGCCATGCCGATCTTACCGGGTATTTAAAATACAGGGGCAAAAGCATCAGGGATGTGATTGAGAGAAGCAGCGCAAGAGAAACCGCGGCAAGAGTTGCTGTGGGCGGTTTTGCAGGACTGCTGCTTGGCCAATTCGGTGTAAGCACCGCAGGATTTACTGAACAGATTGGCACAATAAGCATTGACTTGAAAAGCAGTCCCGGTGAAGAAATGAATCCTGCAAAACAGAAAAAGATTTTTGAAGCGGCAGAAAAATCAATACTCAGATGCCCGGATAAAAAGGCTGAACAAAAAATGGTAAGCCTTATAAAACAGGCTGCTGGCCGTGGTGACACACTTGGCGGCACGGTAAAGATTATAAGCAGCGGTATTGTGCCGGGGCTTGGCTCATACATTCAGTGGGACCAGAGGCTTGATTCAAGAATCGCTGCTGCTGTAATGAGCATACCATCTGTTAAAGCAGTAGGATTTGGCGCAGGTTTTTCATCAGGAAAGATTTCCGGGACCAGTTTTCATGATGAAATATTTTATGAAAAAAGCAGGGGATTTTACAGGAAGCAGAATAATGCCGGAGGAATTGAAGGCGGCATGAGTAATGGTCAAAATATTGAAATAACTGCAGCCGTAAAGCCTATTCCAACCACAAATGCTGGTCTAAAAACTGTCAATATAAAAAGCAAGGAGACAGAAATAAGCCTTAAAGAAAGATCTGATGTATGCGCTGTCCCGGCAGTATCAGTTATTGCTGCTGCAGCCGTAAATATCGAGCTTGCAAATGCATACCAGTATAAGTTTGGAGCAGACAATATTGTAGAAATGACAGATAATTTCAATAATTATAAAAGATACCTGGATAATATATAAACAGGCTCATGGGTTTTAAAGATAATATTAGAAGAAAAGAAAATATTTCCATCATCGGTTTTATGGGGTCCGGGAAAAGCACTGCGGGAAAGATACTTGCCAAAAAAATTGGTTTTTTGTATATAGATATTGACACAGTTATTGAACTTTCCGAGGGGATGAAAATATCCCGCATATTTGAAGAAAAAGGCGAGTCTTATTTCAGGAAAGTTGAAAGTGAAGTAATATATAAAATATATAATAACACTGGCTGCGTGTTTTCCTGCGGCGGCGGTGTTATTTTAAATGAAAAAAACATGGATATGATAAAAAAAAGCAGCATTGTTGTGTTTCTTTCAGTAAATGCAGAAACTGTTTTTGAAAGGCTGAAGGACGAAGAAAACCGCCCTCTTCTTGCAAGAGGCGACAGGGAAAAAATCATAAAGGATATGCTTGATTTCAGGCAGCCGCTTTATCTTAAATATTCAGATATTGCAATAGATGCAAACAGTATCACGCCAAATGAAGCAGCAAAAAAAATAATAGGGGAAATAAAGTTAAAAATTAATTCATGAAAAAAGGCGTTTTTCTTTTTCATGCCTTTTTTGCCCTGTGCAAAGAGAAAGGAATGCTTTTAAAGAAAAAATGGATAAATTAAGAGTTATAAATGCAAAAACTTCAAACAGGGACTATAAAATCCTTATAAATCCCGGCTTATGCGCCCAGGTGCCGGAGATTCTTGAAGATACATTAAGAGGATTTGAAAAGATATACCTCATTACAGACATTACAATCCTGTCAATATATAAAGATACTATAAATGAATTCCTTGAAAAGTGCGGCAAACCTTACAGGATTTTTACCTTAAAACAGGGCGAGGAGCAGAAAAATATTGATAATGTAAAAAAAATATATGAGGATATGCTTGATTTTAATTTGCACAGAAATGATATAGTAATTGCTTTTGGCGGCGGGGTTGTCGGCGATATTGCCGCATTTGCAGCCTCAACTTTTCACAGGGGAATAAAACTTTTGCAGTTTCCCACCACCCTTGTTGCACAGGTGGACAGCAGCATTGGAGGAAAAACTGCAGTTAACATAAATAATGTAAAAAATGCTGCTGGAACTTTTTACCAGCCGCACCTGATAATTATTGACCCGCTTTTCTTAAATACTCTTCCGGAAAGAGAAATAATAAACGGTATGGCTGAAGTGATAAAATACGGAGCTGTTTTTAATAAAAATATACTGCCTGATCTTAAAAAAGTGGCAGTCTCATTTAAATCTGGTTCATTGCTTAAAAGTATTGTGTCAGATATAAGGTTTTATGAGATAATATACAAATGCTGCCGGTTAAAAGCAATGGCAGTTAAAAAAGATGAATATGATACAGGGTTCCGGAACCTGCTAAATTTTGGGCATACTTTCGGGCATGCCCTTGAGAAAGAGACAGGGCTTGATTTATTAAATCACGGACAGGCAGTTGCATATGGAATGCTGATGGCTGCCGATGCTTCAATAATGTTAAATATTGCCAAAGCCGGCCTTAAGAAAAAATTAACAGATATTTATATGCTGCTTAAAATTCCGGAAAAACTGCCATTAAATGTTTTTTGCCAAAGCATAAATAAAACAGGAAATAACGGCAATAAACAAATATCACGGGACCTGGCAGCGGCCGGGACTGTGCAATCAATGAGTTTTGATAAAAAATTCAGCTCAAAAAGCAATAAATTCATACTGTTAAGAGATACAGGCAGGCCCGTTTTTGTGTATAATCCTGACAGGGATATATTAATAGAGGCAATAAAAAATAATATTACAGGGGAATAAAATGAAAAGAGTTTTAATTATTAACGGACCTAATTTAAACATGCTGGGCAGCAGGGAAAATGACATATACGGAAATAGGACACTTGCAGATATTTATAAGGATCTTGAAGAATGTGCTCATAAATTAAAAATTGAATTATGCTTTTTCCAGTCAAACACCGAAGGAAAAATAATTGATAAAATTCATGAAAGCCCTGGTAAAATCGATTATTTTATAATTAACCCTGGAGCACTCACTCATTACAGCTATAGTCTTCACGACGCTTTAAAAAGCGTAAATATACCGGCAGTGGAAGTCCATATGTCAAATATATACTCAAGAGAAGAGTGGCGGAGCAAGTCGGTGATATCACCTGCGGCAGAAGGCGTCATAAGCGGTTTTGGACAAAAGGCATACATTCTTGCACTTTATTATATTTCTATATTATAAATAAAGTCCTGTATGCCGGCCGGGACCGGTTTTTTATATATATATCTGTTGCAAAATAACTCCGGATATTTAATTATATATTCTTGATTATTTTTGGATAAAAACAAACATTTATGTACAACCTTATTGAAAAAAAAGAAATATTTGCCGGCCGGCTTAAAAAGCTGAGACGTAGGCTTGATGAAATCGGGGCAGATGGAATAATAATTATAAAAGATGAAAATATTTTTTATATTACGGGATTTTACGGGCATGATTCAGGAAGTGCTCTTGTTATTACTAAAAAAGAAGTATTTTTAATAGTTCATTTTATTTATTTTGAAAAAGCAAAAACCTCAGTATTGCTCCATGAAACAAACATAATGCAGTTTCGCAGCAATAAAAA
The DNA here is from genome assembly GCA_016870615.1 of Actinomycetota bacterium. Taxonomy (GTDB): domain Bacteria; phylum Actinomycetota; class Humimicrobiia; order Humimicrobiales; family Humimicrobiaceae; genus VGAZ01. The sequence continues at coordinate 16,820 of VGAZ01000013.1, forward strand.
AGAAGTATTTGAAAAAATATTTAGTGAAATTGAAGGGGAGAGCTTTGGCATTGAAAGCAGCTTTGTCAATTATGAATCATATATAAAATACAAAAAAAGTCTCAAAAAAACTGCTAAAAAATTAATTAACCTGCCCGGATTTGTTGAAAAACAGAGGATTATTAAAGACAGCATTGAACTGGAAGCAATTAAAAAGGCCTGCAGCATTGCCGATGAGGCAATTAAAAATATAATTGAAATGGAGCCAGAAAGAATAAAAGATTTTACTGAATCCCGCATGGCGCTATACATAGAAGAACTGATGCTTAAAGAGGGCGCTTCCTCAAGGGCATTTAATCTCATAGTTGCAGGAAATGCATCTTCATCTCTTCCTCATTATGAACCAGCGCACAAAATTCTACAAAACGGAATACTGCTTTTTGATATTGGCTGCATATGGGAGCATTATTGCTCTGATATTACGAGAACAATTTTTATAAGAAACGGGCCGCCTGGACAAAAAAATATGATGTGCAGAAGAAATATTGATAAAATAAAAGAGATTTATGATATTGTGCTTGGCGCCCAGTTGCTGGCACTGCAGCAATGCAGGGAGGGCATGACCTGCAGCAGGCTTGACGCAATTGCAAGGGATTTTATTGAAAAAAAGGGTTACGGGCAGTATTTCGGGCATGGGCTGGGTCATGGAGTGGGTCTTGAAGTACATGAAGGCCCAACAATATCGGGAAAGGATAACACGGTTCTTGAGGAAAATATGGTAATTACAATAGAACCCGGTATATACATTGGGGGCATTGGAGGAGTGAGGATAGAAGATATGGTTATTGTAAAAAAAGGCTGCGCTGTAAATCTTTATAATTGCCCAAAAACAGAAATATATATTTGAAAGGCTTAAAAAAATATGATTACAACAAATGATCTTAAGAACGGCATGACACTATTTTATGATGAAAGTCTTTTTGAAGTTTTGTATTTCCAGCATGTCAAGCCCGGAAAAGGCGGGGCATTTGTCAGGACAAAATTGAAAAACCTTTACACCGGAGCAATAATTGAGAAAACTTTCAGGGCAGGCGAAAAAGTGGAACAGGCAATACTTGAAACAAAAAAAATGCAGTATCTTTATAAAGATGAGCATTACAATTTTATGGACCTGGGAACTTATGAACAGGTTGCATTAAGCGGGGAGCATGTAGGGGATAAAAAGAAATTCCTGCTTGAAAACCTGGACGTTACAATAGTATTTTATAAAAATGAGCCGATATCCATTGAGCTCCCTGTGGCTCTTGAGGCAAAAATAGTAAAAACTGAGCCCGGGGTAAAAGGCGACACTGTAAGCAATACATTTAAACCTGCAGAAATTGAAACAGGAGCTCTTGTGCAGGTTCCGCTGTTTATTAATGAAGGTGATATAATTAAAATAGATACAAGAAGCTCAGAGTACATTACAAGAGTAAGCAAATAATATATTTACATATATATGTTATTATGTAGATATATACTTGCATAAAATAAAATCGGATAATATAATTATGACTAAGATAACAAGAAGAAAATCCAGGGAAAGCGCAGTTATAATACTTTACCAGTGCGATCTGCTTGAAAAGGATGTGGAGTATATCATAGATATGGAAATTCTTTTTGGCAGAAAGCCCGATGAGTTTACAAAAATCCTTGTCAGGGGCGTATATTTAAATAAAGATAAAATAGATAAAGAAATTGTAAATGTTGTTAAGAACTGGTCCTTTGACAGGATAGCTATTATTGACCGAAATATTATAAGAATGGCTGTTTTTGAAATGCTTTTTTTAGATGAAATACCCCTTAAGGTTTCTGTTGATGAGGCAATTGAAATTTCAAAAAGCCTCGGCCAGAAAGATGATACGCCAAAATTTGTAAATGGTGTTCTGGGTAAAATACTTACACAGCTGGAAGAAGCTGTTTAATTCATGCAAAGTAACTTCAAATTATACATATAATGTTTTTTTATTTTATAATTAAACAGTTACAAATACTTTATTTACAACAGGGGATTATTAAAAATAATGGCAAATAAGAAAAACCTCAATATCAATAATGAAAGTTCCTATCCGGACCATCTTGCCGCTATTGTTGACAGAAACCTTCTTTTTTATGTCAATGCCTGCAAAAACCTGCCGGCTATATTAAAAAAATCTATTTTGTACAGCATTAAAAACGGAGGTAAAAGGTTCAGGCCGGTTTTGTGCCTGCTTACAGTCTCAAGCCTTGGCAAAAATTATGGGGATGCATTGCCTGCTGCCTGCGCAATAGAGTTTATACATACTTACTCGCTGATTCATGATGATTTGCCCTCAATAGATAATGACGATTTCAGGAGGGGCAAGCTTACCTGCCATAAAGTATTTGGGGAAGACATTGCAATTTTAACCGGAGATGCATTATTTGCTGAAGCATTTAATATAATAATTAAATACCAGGCAGCATCCCCTGATATTAAAATAAGGCTGCTTGAAGAAATAGCTGTTGCCTCAGGCGCCGAGGGGATGGTTGCGGGCCAGGTTATTGATGTTTTTTACACAGGGAAAAAAATATCAAAAAAAATGCTTGATTTAATGCATGACAAAAAAACGGCAAAGCTAATAACTGCTTCTGTAAGATGCGGCGCAATAATTGCAGGTGCTGATGAAAATATCATGGAAAAACTTACAGTATATGCAAATTGCATAGGACTTGCTTTCCAGATTACCGATGATATCCTTGATATTGAAGCAGGCTCAGAAGTTACTGGCAAAACTGCTGGCAAAGATGCTGTGCAGAATAAAAATACATTTCCCAGTATGTACGGCATAAAAAAATCAAGGGAAATCGCAGAACAAAAAATAAAGGAAGCCTGCCATGCAATAAGCGGAATTGATATAAAAAAAGAAAACCTTGTAAATCTTGCAGAATTTATACTTAAAAGAAAAAAATGACAAACTTAAAAGAGGCATTAATTAAGCGCAATCTTGCATCAGGGCCCAAAGATGCAGAAGCCCTCATAATCTCAGGCAATGTGAAGGTAAATGAAAAAACCATAGATAAACCGGGACAAATAATAAAAGCTGATGCAAAAATCACAGTGCAAAAATCAATGCAATATGTATCGCGCGGCGGGCTGAAAATTGAAGGAGCATTCAGGGATTTTAAAATCAGCGCGGCGGGAAAAAAAATAATAGACGTAGGTGCCTCCACAGGAGGTTTTACGGATTATTTATTACAGGCCGGGGCATCTGCAGTTACTGCCATAGATGTCGGATATGGAATACTTGCATGGAAATTACGCAATAATCCTGCAGTTAAAGTGATGGAAAGGACAAATATAAGAAACCTTGATAAGGAAATGATTCCATACATTGCTGATATTGTTGTTTCTGACGTTTCTTTTATTTCAATAAAAAAGATATTTGAAAAAATTTACCAGTTTACAAAAGACAGCGGCAAAATACTTCTTTTGGTAAAACCCCAGTTTGAAGCAGAACGTAATGATGTCGGGAAAAAAGGCATAATAAAAGACACTGATATTCATAGAAAAGTTTTAAAAAGTGTCCTTGGATTTGTGCTTGATTTTGAATGCGGATTTAAAGGGCTTGCATTTTCAAGGATAAGGGGAGCAAAAGGCAATGTGGAATACTGGATTTATGTAAAAAAAATTAAAAATAAAATTACCAAAACTTCTCCGGATATTAAAAATTCTTGTGATAATTATGATAAAATAATAGATAATACAGTAAAAGAAGCGCAAAACTTTTTTAAATTAAAAAAAACAGGTACTGATAAGTAATAAATGAAAAAAATTGGCCTTATTTCTAACAATAAAAATAAAAAAGCCGTCCTTATAGCAAAAGAAGCTTACGATTACCTTAAAAGCAAAAAAGCCGATGTTTTACTTCTGGCTGATGATACAATGCCATTAAAATATAATCTGCCCGCTGTTTCTACAGAAACACTCAGAAAAGATATTGACTATCTTATTTCTGTAGGTGGAGACGGAACTTTTTTAAGGGCGGCCCATTACTGTTTTAAAAGGCAGATTCCTGTTATGGGAATTAATGTTGGCAAGCTTGGATTTTTAGCAGAGATTGGCAGCCATGATTATGCAACGGCAATTGACAGCCTGCTGAATGATTCTTTTAAGGTTGAGGAAAGGATGCTGCTTGAGCTTGATATCATAAACAAAGAAGGCAAAAACAAAAAAAACTTTGAGAAGCTTTTTTCCTTAAATGAATTTGTAATTTCTAGAAATGCAGCGGGAAAAATACTTGATATTGAGATAGTTATAAACGGTTTTGTTTTTAATGAAATAAGGGCGGACGGGATAATTGTTTCAACGCCGACAGGTTCAACTGCATATTCGCTTTCAGCAGGAGGACCTATAGTTGATCCGGGCAGCAGCGTGGTAATAGTCACTCCAATATGCCCCCACAGCCTTTTTTCCAGGAGCACAGTGATTTCGTTAGATAACAGCTTGAGGATTAAACTTAAAAGCAAAAATGGAAGGGATGTTTTAAGCTCAGATGGCGTAAGGCAAAACACTGAGCTTGATGCAGGAGACGAACTCATATTTAAAAAATCAAACATTAAACTGAAGCTTATAACTTTTGAAGAAAACCTTTTTTTCAAGGTATGTAAAGAGAAGTTAATAAAATAAACGTATTTATGTTAAAAGAATTACAGGTTAAAAATTTTGCAATAATTGATGACATAAGCGTTAAATTCGGCACCGGATTAAATATTTTAACAGGGGAAACCGGCGCTGGTAAAACTTTAATAATAGAAGCCATAAACATGCTATCAGGCGAGCGTGCCGACAGCAGCCTTATAAGGGATGGAGAGGAAAAGCTTACCGTTCAAGGCTATTTTGACCTCAGCCAAAGCCCAAAGTCAATTGATTTTTTAAAAAGCGAAAACCTGGCTGAAAGTGATGATGATTTTACCGAGATTGTTATTACAAGGGAAATAAGCAGGCAGGGCAAAAACAGGGCATTTATAAACGGAATATTTACCCAGGCAGGCACATTAAAACTTTTAAGCAGCTGTTTCCTTGATATGCATGGCCAGCACGACCACCAGTATCTCCTTGATGCTTCAACACATATTGAAATAATAGATAGTTTCAAGAAAAATGAAATAGGCCAGGTAAAGCAGGGCTATATCTCTGCTTATTTAAATTTCATTGATGCTGCAAGGGGGCTTGTGGAACTTAAAAAAATCAAGTTGCAAAAAGAGGCCAGCCTGCAGCAGATGCACGCAATCCTTGATGAAATTGAAGGCTTAAATCTTGCTCATAATGAAGAGGATGACCTGGAAAACGAAAAAAATATACTGAAAAACCATGAAAAAATATTCAGGATATGTTCGGCGCTTTTAAACAGCTTAAATGGCCAAGAGAGGGCAAGTCCGGGCCTGGTTGAAGAATTTGCTGTCTTTATAAAAAATTTGTCCGAACTTTCAGGAATAGATAAAAAATTTGAGAGGTTTTCCCTTGAGATGGCAAATGCGCATCCTTCACTTGCAGAACTTGCAGTATTTTTAAAAGACTACACTGATAATTTTGATTTCAGCGCAGAAAGGCTAGATAGTATACAGGAAAGATTATATAAAATTGCAGAAATTAAGAGAAAATATTCCATGGATATTGCCGGCATAAATGAATATGGCGCCGCTATAAAAAAAGAGATAATGGAATTTGAGGGCATAGATGAAGAGATCGAGGCTAAACAGAAGGAATACAGATTTAAAAGAGATATACTTGCAGAATATGCAATTAAGCTTTCAAGCCAAAGAAAGGCTGCAATTGTACTGCTAGAGGATGAGGTAAAAAGCCAGTTAAAAGATTTGAATTTCAAATCGCCTCAATTTGAGGTGAGCCACTGGTATAATGAGGCAGGCGCGGCTGGAGCGCATATTGAAATAGAGGGCCAGAAAGTAAAGCCTGCGGCTAATGGCATAGATTTTGTTGAATTTCTTGTATCTTTAAATGCCGGAGAAAGTGTTAAACCATTAAAAAAAATTGCCTCAGGAGGGGAAATATCAAGGATAATGCTTGCCCTTAAATCAATAATAAGCGGAACAGACAATATAGTGACAATGATTTTTGATGAAATAGATACCGGAATAGGGGGAGTTGCGGGCATTATAACCGGAAAGAAGCTCCATGATATATCAGGGAAATGCCAGGTTTTATGCATAACCCATCTTCCGCAGATTTCAGCTTTTGCAGAGCATCATTATTTTATTGAAAAAATAACTGATGGGGGCAGGACAAAAATAAGAATATTAAAAATAGAAGGCAAGGACAGGATAAAAGAAATATCAAGAATGCTCAGCGGCATGGCCGAAAGCGAGATTTCGATAAAACACGCAACAGAGCTTATAAATGAAACCGGGGCTTTAAAAAACTCTTCACTTGCAGATTTCAAAAATAATAATAATTTGGAAGTCAGGATAAATTAAATTGGAGACTAAATTCATTTTTATTACGGGAGGGGTACTTTCATCGCTCGGAAAAGGCATATGCGCCGCCTCCCTTGGAAGGCTTCTTAAATCAAGGGGTTATACTGTTACCATACAGAAGCTTGACCCGTATATAAACATCGATCCGGGTACAATGAACCCGTTTCAGCATGGAGAGGTTTTTGTCACTGAAGATGGCGGGGAAACAGACCTTGATTTGGGGCATTATGAGCGCTTTATAGATGAAAACCTGTCAAAATATAATAATTTTACGAGTGGGAAAGTTTATAAAAACGTAATAGATAAAGAAAGGCGGGGGGATTTTCTTGGAGAAACCATACAGGTTATTCCCCATGTAACTGATGAAATAAAGGAATGCATAAAGAAAACGCTTGAAACAAAAAAAACGGACATTATCATAACTGAAATCGGGGGAACAGTCGGGGATATTGAGAGTCTGCCCTTTCTTGAAGCAATCAGGCAATTTAAAAAAGATGCCGGCAAGGAAAATGTGCTATATATTCATGTTACTTACGTTCCCTATCTTGAAACGACAGGAGAGCTTAAAACAAAGCCAACACAGCACAGTGTCAAGGAGCTCCGGAGCATAGGCATACAGCCCGATATCATTGTTTGCAGGAGCCAAATCCCGTTAAGCGATGATTTAAAGTCTAAAATAAGCCTATTTTGCGATATTGAACAGGAAGCAATCATAGATGCGATTGATGTAAAGCATCTTTATGAGGTCCCGGTTAATCTGCAGAAGGAAGGTTTTGATTCCATTTCCATGTATAAATTAAACCTCAAGTACAAGGTTTCAGATATGCAAAGTTGGAAGGACCTTGTCAACATTGTAAAATCATTGGATGAAAGCGTAACTGTAGGAATTGCAGGTAAGTACACCAATCTTAAAGATTCATATATAAGCATAGTGGAGGCGCTTAATCATGGCGGATATTATCATAAAAAAAATGTCGATATAAAATGGATAGACTCCGGGGAACTTGAAGATTATGAAAAATGCACGGAAGTGCTTGCCTCTGTTGATGCAATACTTGTTCCCGGAGGGTTTGGTATAAGAGGTATAAATGGCAAAATAAATGCAATAAGATTTGCAAGGGAAAATAACCGCCCTTATTTCGGCATATGCCTTGGCATGCAGTGTGCCGTAATAGAATATGCAAGAAATGTGCTTGGGCTCCAGGGTGCCAACAGTTCCGAATTTGATGAAAATACGCCATACCCTGTTATAGATATACTGGCTGAACAGAAAGTGGTCGACAGTAAAGGCGGTACAATGAGGCTTGGAAGCTATCAGTGCAATATTGAAGCAGGCTCAATGGCTTTTAAGGCATACGGGCAAAAAGTTGTACATGAAAGGCACAGGCACAGGTATGAGCTTAATAATGACTACAGGCAGGCATTAAGCGATGCCGGTATGATTACAACAGGTATTTATCCTGGTAAAAATCTTGCTGAAATTGTTGAAGTTAAGAACCATCACTGGTTTATGGGGGTGCAGTTTCACCCTGAATTTAAATCAAGGCCCGACAGGCCGCATCCGCTATTCAGGGAATTTATTGCTGCAGCAGTATCTTGCAAAAATAACAGGAAAAAACAGTAAAAATGATAAGAAGCAATAAAATTAAAAGAGTATTTGTGGCGCTGAGCTCGGTTTTTCTTGTTATAATAATTATTTTTGCACCGCTTGCAAATAACTTATATAATTTCAGGTTTTATAACAGTCTTTATGAAAAAAACAGCGTTTACACTTCTATTGACAGGCAGGATGCGCAAAAACTTACAGAAAGCGTATTTAATTTTTTCAAGTCAGGCGCACCTTTTGAGGAATTTAAATTAAAAGGCGGACTCCAGTATTTTAACAGCAATGAAATCAGCCATTTAAATGATGTAAGAGTGCTGCTTTCAAGGATATTGCTATTATTTTATATAAGCTCAGTACTGCTTATCATATTTACTCTGCTTCTTATAGAAAAAAACTGGACAGCATTTATAAAAAATACAGGCATAATTATGACAGCGTCTTCAGCTTTTGTGCTTATTTTCCTGGTTGTCCTTTACATATTATCCAGCAATTTTTCCCATCTCTTTGAAAACTTCCATTATGTATTTTTTCCGCAGGGCAACTGGGCATTTCCTGAAGGTTCTCTTATAATAACCATTTTCCCTTTTGGTTTTTTTTATGATTTTTTCTTCAGTCTTATAGTGTCTTCGCTAATAACTTCTCTAGTCCTTTTTGCTCTTGGCCTTGGGTGTATTATTACTGTAAATAAAATAGATAAAAGGATAAAATAAATTGGGTGTTTTGCTTCTTTTATAAAATCTTTTACCTGTAAGCCAGGCAAAAGGAATGATTAAAAATGCATAAAAAAGAAAATATCTTTATGGGAATGATAAATAAACAAAGGCTGCTTGCACGTTTTATTGAATTGTTAAAAATCAAAAGCCCTTCCAGAAATGAAAAAGAAATAATCCAATATATTTCGAAAATACTTAAAAAACTGGAGATTGACACAAAAATTGATGGAACCGGGACAAAACTCGGCAGTAATACAGGAAATCTTACCTGTTATTTAAAAGGGGATTTAAAAAACAGGCTGCCTATATTTTTAGGTGCGCATGTGGATACCGTATGCCTGGAAGGAGATATTATTCCTGAAGTAAAAAACAAAAGAATAGTCAATGAAAATAAAAATTGCATTTTGGGCGGGGATGACAAGGTTGCAATTGCAGCAATACTTGAAGCCCTTCAGGTAATCAAAGAGAAGAAAATAAGAACAGGGGATATATATATTTTATTTACAATTGCTGAGGAAGTCGGTGTGCTTGGCGCCAGGCATCTTGACCTTAAAGACATTAAAGCAAAATACGGATTCTTTTTTGACGGTGAAGGTGATGTAGGAACAATATTCAATGAAGCTCCATATCACAATAATTTTAATATAACAATTACGGGGCGCGCTGCTCACTCCGGTATTGAACCCGAAAGGGGCATTAATTCGATAAAAGCGGCTTCAGATGCTATAGCAGCTTTAAACCCTGGCAGGGTTGACAGCCAGACAACATATAATATAGGTTTAATAAACGGCGGCTCAGCAGTTAATATTGTTCCTGAAAAAACAAATATTACGGCAGAAGCCAGGAGCTTAAAGCTTGATAAGCTTGATAAAATTTCAGGGTACATAAAAGAAACTTTCAGCATTGCTGCGCAAAAAAACGGGGCAAAAGCAGATATTAAAATTAAAAGGGAATATGACGGTTTTAAAATAGATGACGGTGAAATAAGCATGCAGATTGCAAAAAAGGCGTTAATGAATATGGGAATTACGCCCAGGGTTGTTTCCACCGGTGGCGGAAGTGATATAAATATTTTCAATGCCAAAGGTAAAATGGCTGTAAATCTTTCTGCAGGCATGGAAAATGTTCACACAAATAAAGAATATGTGAAGGTAAGCCAGCTTGAAAGGCTTGCAACGCTTATACTTGAAATATGCAATACAGAAGTTTAAAAATAAGGCACTGCTTCCCTTTTAGGCTTTTTTATCAAAGTGAAAGGAATCATTTTAAAAATGACTGAAAAAATCTGTAATACTGATGATTGTGAGCTTATTGAGAAAAAAATAAAATCAACCATTATATTTGAAGGCAGCATACTGAAACTTTATTTTGATGAAGTGCTGCTTCCAAACGGCAAGACTGCAACCCGTGAAAAAGTCACACACCCGGGGGCAGTTGCTGTTGTGCCTGTGAATCAAAATAATGAAGTTATACTGGTAAAACAATACAGGTACCCTGTCGAAAAAATACTGATAGAAATACCTGCGGGAAAGCTTGATAAGGGAGAGCCGCCTATTGTATGTGCTGAAAGGGAGCTTCATGAAGAAGCGGGGGTAAAAAACGGCAAGCTTGCACATCTTGTTAGCATTTATACATCCCCGGGGTTTTCCAATGAGAGAATGGAAATCTACATTGCAACTGATTTTATCGAAGAGTCAAATAAGCCGGACCACGACGAGTTCCTGGCTTTGGAAAAAATCAGTATTGAGAAATGTATTGAAATGATTGAAAACGGCACAATAAATGATGCAAAAACAATAATAGGCATTATGTGTGCAAGTCAGTGGCTTAAAAAACACTTGCCTTAGGTCAAGATAATATACAGGGGACTGTGTTTTAATAAATTATATTTATTTTACATATTAATGACTGATTTATGCAATTCAAATACTAATATTGCGTTGCGCAAAAATATTGAAAGCTTCCTGGATTACATGAAATTCGAGAAATTGCTGTCGCAAAATACAATTTCAGGCTATTTGCGCGATTTGAATTACTTTGCCGAGTATACAGAAAAAAACAATATATATGATTATAAAAACATAAGTCATGAAAACATCATTGATTTTCTTGAGTGTCTTTTCAAAACACATAAAGAGGCAACTGTTTCAAGAATGCTTTCCACATTAAGGAGTTTTTACAGATATCTTTTAATATCACAAAAAATAAAAAACAATCCATTCAGTGATATTAGAAATCCCAAACTGCCTGCTAAAAACATAGATATACTTGACCAGGAGCAGGTTAAATCTTTTCTTGGAAAAGTGCCGGCATCAACTTCGCTTGAGCTTAGGAATAAAGCGATGCTTGAACTGCTTTACTGCTGCGGGCTCAGGGTCAGTGAAATAATCAATCTTAAATTTGAAAATTTTGATTTTGAAGAAAATCTTGTCAGGTTTATAGGAAAAGGCAATAAGGAGAGAATAGTGCCTTTTGGAAATACTGTAAAAATCCAGGTTGAAAAATACCTGGGTTCTGCGAGATTTAATATTGAGCGGGAAAAAAAATCAAATTATGTCTTTTTAAACAAAAGCGGCAACAGGATGACGCGGCAGGGTTTCTGGAAAATATTAAAGCACTATGCAGAAAAGTTTGATTTCAATAAAAACATATATCCGCATATTTTCAGGCACAGTTTTGCAACCCATATGCTTGAGCAGGGCGCTGATTTAAGAATTGTCCAGGAACTTTTAGGGCATTCAAGCATATCCACGACTGAAATCTATACAAACCTGGATAAGAGACACATAAAAAAGACTTACTTCAAATACCACCCAAGAAACAATATGGATACAAAATAAGCCTTCTTTGTTGTATAATTGCATTTTTAATATTTTCTGTTAAGGTATGCTTTTTATAATTGCCTTTGAAATGATATAAAGGCAGTTAATTTTTTTTGAAGCATTTAAGAAAAAAATAAATTTTTTAAAAAATACAAGGGATTAAAATGTTTAGTAATCTTGGCTCAGAAATAATAAATTTTTTAAGGCAGCTTGTGATAGTGATTCCGGGTCTTTACCTTGGAGTTGTTCTGCATGAAGTCGCTCATGGATATATAGCTTTTAAAAGCGGGGATCCAACAGCGCGCAACCTCGGCCGCCTGACATTAAACCCCGTTGCGCATATAGATATTTTTGGCAGCATATTATTGCCATTAATTTTGATATTGTTTAGAACAGGTTTCGTTTTTGGGTATGCTAAACCAGTTCCTATAAATCCCTCTCGTTTCAGGAATTACAGGAAAGGTATAAGGTATTCTTCTCTTGCCGGACCAGTAACTAATTTTTTAATAGCATTTATTTTAGGGTGTTTTCTTGGTTTATATATTTTTTTGATAAAAATTTCTCAAAATCCAATTTATTTGGAATTATTAAAAATATCAGAAAAAATATCAGAAAATGTATTAGGTCGTGAATCTATTATTACCTCTGGAGCTTTAAATATTTTTTTAGTGTTTTTTTGTAAGATTATTAACTATGCAATTTTTATAAATATTATTTTAGGTATTTTTAATTTTTTACCAATACCACCTCTTGATGGCTCAAATATACTTGCGACTTTTCTTCCTGGAAATGCCATGTATAGATATATTAGCATTGGAAGATTTGGCTTTTTTATAATTTTTGCTTTATTTTATTTTGCAAGAATACCATTATTGTGGGCAACAGAAAAAATATACCTGAGTTTTATTTGGACTTTGAATTTATTATAATTTTACTTTTATATTAATAAACTATATAAAAAAGGTATAAAGTTAATGAAAAAAATAATGCTGACCGGTTTCAGGCCGACCGGAAAACTTCACCTTGGACATCTGCATGGCAATATTAAAAACATGATTAAATACCAGACCGAATATGACAATTATTTTTTCCTTGTTGA
>VGAZ01000014.1 GCA_016870615.1 Actinomycetota bacterium
CTTATTTTTTCTTTACAATATAGGGATATTTTCCCATAATTTCGTTTAGATTTTATTTATGAGGCAACGATACCGTTTCATTTAGATTATTAATAAAGCAATTCGTGCTATTGACTTTTAGTATTACTTGATATATATAGTAAGTAATGTAATATTAAGTAAAGGATTAAAATAATGAGGGAAATCACTACAACTTTAACTAAAAAAGGACAAGTTACCGTGCCTGTAGAGATAAGAAATTTTTTTGGATTGAAAACTAATGATAAAATAACTTTTAAAATTAGTGATGGCATTGTGCAAATATCACCTGCAAAATATTCAATTGAAGATGTTTACGGCATAGTAAAGCCAATAAGTAAACCGGAGAATTTTAAAAAGTTAAGGGAGACTGCTGTGAATGAATACGTGCAAAAAGTTTACAAAGAGTTAAATAAATGAAATTTATAGATGCAAATATAATTCTAAGGTATCTTACAAAAGATGATGCCCAAAAAGGGCAAAAATGCTTTGAGCTATTTCAAAAAATCAAGAATAATGAAATTGAAGTTACAACCTGTGAGGCTGTAATAACAGAGATTGTTGATGTTCTTTCATCAAAAAAATTATATAACCTGCCTCGAAGTGAAATATATTTGTTGCTTCTGCCAATTTTAAACCTCAGGGGATTTAAAATTCCCCAGAAAAATATTTATATACAGGCCCTGGATATGTATGCTTCAAAAAACATTGATTTTGAAGATGCCTTAATATTTACACATATGAAAAAAAGAAAAATTGGCCAGGTTTACAGTTATGATAATGATTTTGACAGCATTGAAGAAATAAAAAGAATAGAGCCGTAAAAAATTATTAATATTTATGTTTGAGAAGAAAAAAACACAGGAACTGCCTGCGCTTGATGTAAACAATACTACATTAAGTGATGCCGGTAAAATAATTGAAAGATTAAGGCAGGAAATAAACAGGCACAATTATTACTATTATATCAAGGATGACCCGCAAATAAGCGATGCTGATTATGATGTGCTGCTCAGAAAGCTTGAAAAGCTTGAAGAAAAATTTCCAGGACTCATAACACCAGATTCCCCAACCCAGCGTATAGGGGCACCTGTTGAAGGCGGGTTTAAGACCATCGCTCATGGCGAGAAAATGCTATCGCTGCAGGACGCATTTGATTTTGAAGAGCTTAAGGATTTTCTTGAAAGGGTTTACAGGGATCTGGGAGCTAAAGAGCAGGATGTTGAATTTGTCTGCGAGCTTAAGATTGATGGTTCTGCAGTTTCCCTTGTTTATGAGGATGGCCGTTTTATTAGCGGGGCAACAAGGGGAGACGGCATAACCGGCGAAGACATTACACAGAACTTAAAAACCATAAAAGCCATACCGCTTAATCTTTTAGACAATTCCCGGATTAATCCAGGCGGTAATGCTGCTTTACCAGAAAGCAATCCTTTAAATGCAGAAGGTAAATCTGCCCGCATTGTTGGAATTCCTGTCCGCCTTGAAGCAAGGGGGGAAGTCTACATGGCAAAGGATGAATTTGCCAAAATAAACAGCAATAGGGAAGAGGAAGGCTTGCCTGTTTTTGCAAACCCGAGGAATGCTGCAGCAGGCTCACTTCGCCAGATTGACCCTAAAAACACTGCTGCAAGAAAACTCAGTATATTTATTTACGGGACCGCTTTTCCTGCTGATTTTGCTGAATATGGAATATATACACATTACGGCCTTCTTGAATATTTAAAACTACTGGGACTTAAGGTAAATCCAAATATAATAAAAGCAAAAGGCTTTGAGCAAATAAAGGATTTTATAGAAATCTGGCGGGAAAAAAGGCACGGCCTTTTATATGAAACTGATGGTATTGTTATTAAGGTAAACAGGTTTGACTTCCAGCAGAGGCTTGGGCAAACATCCAAAAACCCGAGATGGGCAGCAGCTTTTAAATATCCCCCTGAACAGCAAATTACAAAAGTGCTTGATATTATAGTAAATGTGGGGCGTACCGGCACCCTTACCCCTGTGGCAAAGCTTGAGCCTGTAAGAATATCGGGCTCAACTGTTTCCAATGCCACTCTGCATAATGAGGATGAGGTAAAAAGAAAAGATGTCAGGATTGGCGACTGGGTGGTTGTGCACAAGGCAGGGGAGATTATACCAGAAATTGTAAAATCACTTGATGAAAAAAGGGATGGAAGCGAGAGGGAATTTAAAATGCCGCATAACTGCCCTGTGTGCGGTTCGAAAGTATCAAGAAGCGAAGGTGAGGTTGCAGTAAGATGCACATCAATTACCTGCCCAGCACAGCAGTATGAAAAGATTATACACTTTGCATCAAAAGGGGCAATGGATATTGACGGGCTTGGGCCGGCTATAGTTGAAAAACTTCTTAAGCAAGATAAAATAAAGGATGCAGCAGATATATATTACCTTAAATATGAGGATATAATATCACTTGAAAACTTTAAGGAAAAATCCACAAATAATTTGCTTTCGGCAATACAGCAAAGCAAAGACAGGCCCCTTTGGCGTCTTATTTTTGCGCTTGGAATCAGGTTTGTAGGCTCCCATATTGCAGAGGTATTATCAGGTAATTACGGCAGCCTTGACAGGCTGAAAGAAGCAGGCTTAGAGGAGCTTTCAGATATTTTTGAAATAGGCCCAAGAATTGCTGCCAGCATTACATCGTTTTTTACCCAGCAGCAGAATATTGATTTTATTGAAAAATTGCGCATAGCGGGGCTTAATTTCAGCGCAGGCAAAAAAGAAGTTATTGAAAATGATAAAATAACCGGAAAAACTTTTGTGCTTACGGGCAGGCTATCTTCATATTCAAGGGACGGTGCAGCAGATATTATAAAGAAATACGGCGGAAAAACCTCTTCAAGCGTAAGCAAGAATACTGATTATGTTCTTGCAGGAGAGGATGCGGGAAGCAAACTGGCGGCCGCAAATAAACTTGGCGTTAAAGTAATATCAGAGCAACAATTTGATGAAATGATAAAATAGAGCGCCAAAAATCACTTAATCCCGTTAGTTTTTATAAAAATCATTAAAAATAATTATTTTTATTTAATACAATTATTTATTAAAGCTTATCTTCAGGTATAATGAGATTTAAAAACTTTAAAGCTTTAAAATATGCCTGAATTAAAAAACTATCATGATAAATCACCGGGCAAAAAAGCCCCTGTGTCAAATGATGCAAAAATAAAGTGGAACTCCCTTGACGGCCTTCTGTCAGTAGTTTTTTTAATCCTCATTCTTGTCGGGATTTATTTTGGCACATCAGCGCTTCTTAAATACCTTGGCAGGGAAAACTACATAGATTTAAATATCACTAATATTGACAGCCTGACATTTTCAATATTTTACAGCATACAGGTACTGCTTATGCTTGGCATAGTATGGTTTTTTGCCATTTACTGGAGGGGTTCAAATTTAAGGGATTTGGGTTTTCGGTATTACAGCCTATTAAAAACAATCTGGTACACTTTTCTTGCCCTGGTTTGCATTTTCCTTTTCAGCTTTTTGTATGTGCTTGCTTTAAAATTCCTGCTTGGAATTGAGGCGCCTTCAAGCAAGATCGAGGAGCTGGTTGCAAATAATAATATTTCAAGCAATATACTTATAATTGTCACTGCAGTAGTGGCTCCTTTTTGCGAGGAAATTTATTTCAGGGGGTTCTTGTATCCTGCATTTAAGAAGAATTTCGGGGTAACCCTGGGGATTTTTCTATCTTCTCTTCTTTTTGCCCTTGCCCATCTTGAGCTTTACAGCTTCCTTCCGATTTTAATAATAGGCTGGGTTCTTGCGTATATTTATGAGAAAACAAAATCAATATTTACCGTAATTTTCCTTCATTCAATATATAACCTTATACTTATATCAATACTTTTGGGCAGGATTGAGTTTATTAAGATGTATTGATGATTTTGCTTATAATTAGCTTTTAATTTGATAGTAAAACCTGATATTTTGTCTTGTTTTTACTCTAACAGTTTGTCAAGCTATAATTTCTTCTGTTTCAAGATCTTCTTTTCCAAAGGTTTCTATATGAAACTGAATAGCGGATTTTACATCTGCAATTACTTCTTCGTAAGTATTACCTTCTCCAATTATTATACCTTTTAAACTAATAGGGTATGCTACGTATCCATCTGGATGTTTTTCAACAATTATTTTTATCTGTTTCATTTCTTATCTACATTTAATTTCACTATGTATAAGCTTACCAATTTATTATACTTATAATTTTAAAAATTATAAAACCACTGTTATTTTATCACTTATTGTGCAAAAAATAATTAGATTCTTAATATCTATTTGCTTAATTTCCATGAAAGGCAATGATGGCCTGGATTATATAATTTTAAATATTTGTAATAAAGTAGCACTTGTTTATTACATAAAATGTAATATAATAGTCATATGTTTAACAGAAATATCGAAACAGAATTAAAAAAATGGAAAACGAGTACAATTCGAAAACCGCTTTTGGTGCGTGGCGCAAGGCAGGTGGGCAAAACTAGCGTAATACGCAAGTTTGGCAGGGAAAACTTCGGTGATGTGGTTGAAATTAATCTTGAAAAAAAAGAACAGCTGTCGGTGTTTGACAAAGCAATAAATGTCGAGGATTTTTTAAAAAGAATCTCTATTTTTTTTGATAAAAAAGCAGTTGAAGGCAATAGTCTTCTTTTTATTGATGAAATACAGCAATCAAAAAATTTAATGGAACTTCTCCGGTTCTTTGCTGAAGAAAAGCCAAATCTCCATGTTATTGCTGCAGGTTCACTGCTTGAGGCAAAAATTGACAAAAGCTGGGCAATCCCTGTTGGAAGAATTGATTATAAATATGTTTATCCAATGACTTTTTTTGAATATCTTGAGGCAATGAAAAAAAGTGCATTGCTTGATAGCCTTAAAAGCATAATCCCGGGACAGCAATTTGAATTCAAGGACCTGGCCAGCGGTTTATTCAAAGAGTATGTAATAACCGGTGGAATGCCTGAAGCTGTATACAGTTATGTCAGTAATGGAAATTATAATGAGATAAAAACAATACTAAACCGGCTTCAAACAGCATATACAGATGATATCAGGAAATATTCCAGGTCAAACAGCGAAAGCAAATACCTGGAATATATTGTTGAATATGGAGCAAGAGCCGCAGGCCTGCTTTTTACTTATGAAAATTTTTTAGGTTCAAATTATCGCAGCCGCGAAATGGCAGAAGCTATAGAAACTGTTGAAAAAGTAATGCTTTTAAAACAGGCAGTTGCAATAAGTTCAACAGCCCTGCCTTTAAATCCTAAATTTAAGCGGCCCAAAAAAATGATATGGCTGGATGTCGGGCTTGTAAATTTTATAAATGATGCATATAAAGAGTTAGTAACTGGTGTCTATAAAGGCAGGGTTATGGAGCAGGTTGTGGGCCAGAGTATAATTGCAGGCGGGATGCATAAAAAAATAGAGTTGTATTACTGGGCAAAAGAACGCACCCAGGGCAGCGCTGAGGTTGATTTCTGCATTCAGCATGGCACAAGGCTTGTGGGAATTGAAGTAAAATCAGGAAATATCCCAAAGCTGCGATCCTTATTCAGTATGGCAAGTGCCGATAAAAATGTAATTCCTGTAAGAGTATCATGGGATGGCTTAAAAGTTGAAAAATATGAATTTGCAGGTAATATTTATAAGGTGCTGTCAGTGCCTTTTTACCTGATTGACCGCCTTCCTGATTTAGTGGACTGTTTTTTAGGGTAGGGTAGAGTTTCTTAAGATGTATTGATGTTTTTACTGTTAATCAGCTTGTAAGCAGTTTTAATTTTTCCAGTACAATATTTAAAGTTAAGCTATCCAGCCTGCATATATATTCAGCAATTCTTATTCTCCAGTCAAGGCTTTTTACCTGGTCCGCTAGTATAACTCCATTTACAGGATAATTTTGGCCAATTTGCACTTCAAAGGGATATCCTTTTATAACTGAAGTTATGGGGCAGAAAATTGCAAGGCCTGTTTTCCTGTTATATGAATAAGGTGATAGAACAAGGGCAGGCCTTCTTCCGGTCTGCTCATGTCCTTTCTGAGGATTCAGGCTTATCCAGGCAATATCTCCTCTTGCAGGAACATAATTGTCTACCATATCTCTTTACCTTCATGACCATCAAATATGATTTCTTCGTGAATATTTTCTTCGCTTACCTTTGACAGAAGCTCATCAAGGTCATACTGTACTATTTCAACAGGTTCTATAACTATTTTTTTATCTGCAAGTTTTATTTCCACAGAGGAGTTCTCCTTTAGCTCAAGTTCTTTTGTAAATACACTGGGCAGCCTTATGCCAAGACTGTTGCCCCATTTTTGAATTTTTGTTATCAATTTAATTTATCCTGGTTTATAATAAATATATACAATGTATATACAATATTTTTATTTTTCTGTCAAATGTTAAAAATAAAAAGTTTTTTTTATTTCTGCATTTTGTTAAAATAATAAGCTGACTTAAAAAATCATATCCTATGAAAGGTAATAGCCTTTATGAAGATTATATCCCTGGAGCAGGCAAGCCATGTTGCAAAGCTTGCCGAGCTTGAGCTTAGCAGCGATGAGCTTGACAAAATAACTTCTCAGCTTGATGACATACTTGGGCATGTGGCAAAGATAAATGAGGCTGACACAGAAGGTGTTAGGCCCACTTCACACACTCTGGATACAAATAATGTATTGCGGGAAGATACTGTAAAGGATTCGCTTTCACAGGAAGACGCATTAAAAAATGCGCCGCAGCAGTCCGGGGGCGGTTTTCTTGTGCCAAAAATTGACTGATAAAAATATTTTAAATAGAAAGATTTAATTACATATGCAGCTTAATTTTCTTACCGCACACAAGTTAAAAAAAATGCTTGAAAAAAGAGAAGTGTGCGCTTCCGATATTGCAGCCAGCATACAAGAGTCCTGCGAAAAACTGCAGCCAAAAATCAATGCATATATTAATTTTGATAAAAGCATACTGCAAAAACAGGCCGAAGAGATTGAGTGCTATATTGCTGCAGGCGGAAAATTGCATGATTTTACGGCAATTCCTGTAGCTGTAAAAGACAATATCTGCACACACGGCATAAAGACAACCTGCGCATCAAAAATACTGGCAGATTATGTCCCGGTATATGATGCTACTGTAATTAAAAAGCTGCAGGAACATAAATATGTTCTTGCCGGAAAAGCTAATATGGATGAGTTTGCAATGGGCTCTTCTAATGAAAATTCGGCATTCGGGCCAGTAAAAAACCCGCTGGACCTGCAAATGGTCCCCGGGGGTTCAAGCGGAGGGCCGGCTGCAGCTGTTTGCGCAGGCATGGCCATATGCGCCCTGGGTTCAGATACAGGCGGCTCCATCAGGCAGCCTGCATCACTTTGCGGCATTGTGGGGTTAAAGCCCACATACGGGCTTGTTTCGCGCTACGGCCTTATTTCTTTTGCATCTTCGCTTGACCAGGTAGGGCCCATAACTCGGGATGTTACCGACTCGGCAAATCTTTTAAGCGCAATATCAGGCTGGGACCAGTGTGACTCTACATCAATTAACACAGGCAAGGTTTCATATAAGGATTTTTTGGTGGATGATATAAAGGGGCTAAACATAGGGGTTCCAAAACAGCTTATGGCTGAAGGAGTTGACAGCCAGGTGGCAGATTCTGTCAATAATGCTTTAGAAATGGCCCAGCATTTAGGCGCCAATATTGAACAGATTTCCCTTCCTTCGCTTGAATATGCATTAAGCGTTTTTTATGTTATTGCCCCGTCAGAGGCAAGTTCAAACCTTTCAAAGTTTGACGGGGTGAGGTACGGGTACAGGAATATGCAAGCTTCAACCCTGCATCAAATGTATAGACAGACAAGGGCCCAGGGATTTGGCCCGGAGGTTAAAAGGCGAATAATGATAGGCACATACTGCTTATCAAGCGGCTATTATGATGCTTATTATGAAAAGGCCCAGAGGGTAAGGACCCTTATAATTAATGACTTTAAAAAGGCTTTTGAAAAATATGATGTCCTTATTTCACCGACCTCACCGACAACAGCATTTAAAATAGGGGAAAAAACAGGCGATCCTTTGAGTATGTATCTTTCAGATATTTGTACAATTCCCGTAAATCTTGCGGGCCTTCCCGCTATATCAATACCTTGTGGCCTCTCATCTGAAAATTTGCCGATTGGCCTGCAGATAATTGCCGGTACATTGAGGGAGGATTTAATTTTTAAGACAGCATACAGCCTTGAGAAGGCTATAGGCTTTAATAAATTTCCTTTGCATTTATATGAATAAATATATGAATAATAATACTGGAGAAATGGCAAAATATGAAGCCGTAATAGGGCTTGAAACTCATGTTGAGCTTTCAACAAATACAAAGATGTTCTGCGGCTGCGCGCTATCATTTGGCGCAGAGCCCAATACCCGAACCTGCCCGGTATGCCTGGGCCTTCCCGGTACATTGCCTGTTATAAACTCAAAAGCGGTGCAGTTTGCAATAAAAACTGCTCTTGCATTAAACTGCAGCATAAACAAAAGCAGCATTTTCCACAGGAAGAATTATTTTTATGCCGATATGCCCAAAAATTACCAGATTTCACAGTATAACAGGCCCCTTGCAAGCAACGGGTTTTTGGATGTTGATATGGGAAGTTATGTGCGAAGGGTAGGCATTACCCGCGTGCACATGGAGGAGGATACAGGAAAACTGATTCATACAGGCTCAAGCGGCAGGATAAGCGAATCAGATGCAAGTATTGTTGATTATAACAGGGCAGGCACGCCCCTTATTGAAATAGTGACTGAGCCTGATATCAGGACACCTGCAGAGGCAAAGGAATATCTCATAGCCCTCAGGAACATCATTCTTTATCTTGATGTCAGCGACTGCAGCATGGAACAGGGAAGCCTGCGCTGTGATGCAAATATATCTTTAAAACCTGCCGGCGCAAAGAGTATGGGAACAAAAACTGAAATAAAGAATTTGAACTCATTCAGGTTCATACAGAGGGGGCTTGAATATGAGTATAAAAGGCAGGCAGGTCTCCTTGAAGAGGGCAAAAAAGTTTTGCAGCAGACAAGGCATTATGATCATTTAACAGATACAACCAGCGCGCTGCGCTTAAAAGAGGAGGCGCATGATTACAGGTATTTTCCTGATCCGGACCTTGTTCCCCTGATAATGGATAAAGATGCAGTTCAAGATATAAAAAGGGAAATACCTGAGCTGCCAGGGGAGAAAATAAAGAGGTATTTGGAAGTTTTTGGTTTGCCGGATGAGACGGCCAGGCTGATTGCATCTGATAAGGATACGGCGCAGTATTTTGACAGATGTGCAAATATTTTAGGCCCTGGCAAATTAAAAGCAGCAGCGAACTGGATTACAGGTGATTTTGCCGCCTATTTAAATAAGGAATCATTAAAGATAAAACAGTCAGGCATAAGCGCTGAAAGCCTTTGCAGCCTTATTGAAATGATTGAAGGCGGCCGCATAAGCAGCAAAATAGCCAAATCTGTCTTTGAGGAAATGGCCCAGAGCAAAAAAGAGCCGCAAGACATTATAATGGAGCATAACCTTGAGCAGGTAAGCGATGAGGGCGAGCTTTCAAAAATAATTGATGAGGTAATTGCGGCAAATGATGAGGTTGTGCAGCAGGTAAAGGATGGAAAAGATAAGGCTATCGGGTTTTTAATAGGACAGGTAATGGCAAAAACAAAAGGCAAGGCAAACCCGGCGCTGGTCAATGGCATAATGTCAAAAAAACTTAAAAAATAAACCTGCAGAGTATAGTTGCCCTTTATTATAATATTTTGGGCCCTTAAGCGAAGCTGAAGGAATAATTATATAAATGAAGCCGATAGATATAATACTTCTCAATCTTTTAAATGAAAAGGCTGCCATTGAGGGCAAAACAAAACCTTCAAGGCCCGGGATTGGAAATTTTGTCTCCTCAACAACAGTATCGCAGATGCAAGCTATGAATTCTTTTTTCCCTGATGCGCATTATGATGCAAAAAAGATGTTTGATTTATCAAAGGCAGACTATGAAATACTGGGCTATGATATGATTATGCCGGTGTTTTCTGTAGTTGTAGAATCTTATGCAATGGGCTGTGCTGTGGACTGGGGTAAACCTTCTATGATGCCGCAGATAAAAAGCACAATATGGAAAAATTACAGCGACATTGGCTACAGGGACAAAGATATTAAAAATATCCTGCTAAAAAATAATGCAGTTAAAGCTTTACTTGAATGTTTGTCCATGCTGAAGAAAAAATACCCCCATATTGCTGTTTGCGGAAAAGTATTTGGGCCATGGACATTAAGCTATCATTTTTTCGGGGTGCAGGAATTCCTCATAAAGACAATAGACAATCCTTTAGAAGTAAAAAGCATACTTGATAAACTCTGCCTTATTACAATTTGTTTTGCGGAACTTCAGGCGCAGGCAGGCGCCGATATAATAACAGTGGCTGATCATGCAACAGCAGATCTTTGCAGCCCCCAATCATACAGGGATTTTTTGATACCCGTTCACAGCCTGCTGGCCCGGCAAATCAAGGTTCCTGCAGTTCTTCATATCTGCGGCAATACCCTGGACAGGCTCGATTATATATGCAGGACAGGCATGGCCGGTTTTCACTTTGAATCAAAGGTGGATGCATGCGCTGCCCAGGCAGTAAATAAGCGCAGGATAGCCCTTGCAGGAAATATCAACAATCCCTCAACCCTTCTTTTTAAAAAGCCCCGGGATGTGAGGAAAGAGGCCCTTTATGCTGCAAAATGCGGCGTAAAGATAATAGGGCCGGAATGCGCAGTTCCTCTTTCTACACCGGCTGAAAATTTACTTGAAATTTCAAAAACAATAAAAAGCTTAAATAATAATACTTCTGCAGATTAAATCCCTGCATTGATACAGTCTTCATTAAATCATTAAGGTTAGCATCCTGCCTGAAATTATTCATTATATAATCCTGGTTAAATAAAACTGCTGCAGCGCTCAATAAACCTGCACTTCACAAAAAGAAAAGGAATGGGCCATGCAAACAGGCATAAAATACCGCTTTAAACTTCGTAGCAATAACGGTAAATAAAAATTATACAATAATATATATTTTTAGTATTTTATTATTGACAACAAAAATAATATATTATATTATTGCAAACATATTATAGTTATAATATTTACGGAAAATATTTTCGTTAAATATCAATCTTAAGTAATTATTTAAAAAAGATGAAAAGAAACAGCCAGGAAGACGAAATACTCAATGTAATTATTGCAGACACCGACTGGAAAACCTTTGAAGAGCTGACTGATTTCAAATCTGACTACAATTTAATAAATCTAAGCAGTGATTTTGCAGTCAGCTTCATTATGGAAAACGAACATATTGATTTGCTTATTATCAGCAAAAGCATAGCGCGCCTGGACCAGCTGAAAAAGAAATCTGAGAAAAAAAAGATAAAAATGTATGTGCTGGGACAGGATGCAGAGTATCCTGTAAATAAGGCAGAGATTTTTGCAATACTTGAGTATGAGAAAAACCTTAAATTCCAGGGCACTAGAAGCAATAATAAAAAGAGCAGGGTTAATTTACTGGGCAGGTTGTTTGATAAAAACAGCCACATGGAAAAGGATAGGGAAAATGAAACAGGGCCGCTGCAATCCTCTGATGACGGCATTAAAAGCAGCGCCGCTGATGAAGATAATTTTTTTAAAAACTTCAATATTGAAGGAAAGGACTTCTGGGATGATAAAAAGCTATCCGGCAGCTCTTTAAACAGGATGCAAGACAGTACGGCAGGAGCCAATAAAAAAGAAAACCATGAAAAGTCAGAAAATAAAAAGGAAAGCGATTTAAAAAAACAGGAAAGGGTAAAACGGGGCCAGCCGCATTATTTTATTAATAGTGAAAATCCCGGTAAGGATATATTGCGGTGTGACAATTCAATAAAACAATTAAGGGATATTGTTGCAATTAAACAGAAGATTATAGTGTTTATAAGGGCAAAGGGCGGAGTCGGCAGCACCCTGCTTTCAGTTTATCTTGCAAACAGGTTCTGCAATCTTAAAACTCTGCTTGTTGATTTGAATTTTTCAGAGGGCGGAAGCGATACCGGATATTATCTTGATATCCCAAAAATACCTAATATGATAATTTTTACTGAAGGATATAACAGGAGCTCCCTGAATAATTCAGTGATAAATATAAAGAATAATTTTGATGTGCTGCAGTCCCCGCCAACTTACGAGCTTTCTAAAAAACTGGACCTCCAGGATATTTACAGCCTTGTTGATGTTGCAAGGAAAAAATACCACCTTATAATCTTTGACCTTCCCAACCGCATTGACGACATATGCCTTGGTGTGCTTGATCTTGCCGACCTTGCTGTTATGGTTACTGACTTTTCAAGGGGCAGCATAGGAAGGCTGACAGATATAAATAACCGTTTTATTTATTCTGACCTTGAAAAAATACTTGTCTTTAACAAAAATAAAAATGGAAATGCAAGGCATTATATTAAAAATGGCTTAAAGGACTTTTTTGGCGTAAATGACATTGTAAGCCTTAATGAAAGCAGCAGCCTCTCAGGACGCTCAGAATTTGGCGGCTTCAATTTTTCATCGCTTAAAGAATTCGAGCCTTTAACTGAAAAGATAATGGAAAGGCTTACATGCGAGTAAGAAAATCCTGAAAATATTTTAAAACGGCATTTTTAGGGATTAAAAATACAGTGGAATTAATTCATAAAATCTAATTGAAAGGAAATATGAAATTACCGGCAAACAAATATTTTATTCTTGCTGTTGCGGGCGCAATTATTATTGCCGCAGGTCTGTATCTTTTGCTTGATAATTATTTTGAAAAGGTTGAAATAATAGTTGCAGCCAGGGCTTTGCCTGAAAATACAGTTATAGAGCGGCAGGATATTTCAAAGATGCAGTATTTTAAAAACTCGCTGCCAAAAGGCTATATAACTGATGAAGATATGGTTATCGGCAGGGTGCTGGCTGTTTCTAGGCAGCCGGCAGACCCCGTGACAGAGGCTGTTTTTACTGCTGGCCCTGGCCAAAATATAGCGGATTCCCTTAAAGAAAATGAGGTAATGCTTGCACTTAATATAGATTCTTCTGAACCTATTTATAAAAAACTGCTTCAGGGAAGCAGGATAAGCATAGTATCTTCACAAAAGGATAAGGACCTTGAAAGCTTCACAAGCAGAAGCAGTGAATCTTTAATGGAAATTGCTGAAGGAAGCTTTATTGAAAGAAGCGTTTTCAAGCTTTCAAAAAATATAATTGCCGTAGATGGCCAGGTAGTAATAAAAAACCTGGAAATAATAAATCTTGAAAAATCCTTCAATCCCGCCGCAAAAGGATTTGCCGGCAATCCTGCAGAAAGTTTATCTGTATTTATTAAATGCGACATAAAGGAAGCCCCTTTTATAACCAGGTTAATAAAAGATAATAATTATAAAATAGTTCTTGAAAAGTCCTGAGGCAAAATTGGCAATTATAGCAGTGATTTCAAACAAAGGCGGAGTTGGAAAAACATCTTTTGCTTTAAACGCCGGATATTACCTGAGCAAAAGGTCAGGCGGAGAAACTCTTCTCATGGAGCTTGACAGCTCCCCCGGGGATTTCGGTCCGATTTTTGATATAGACAGCAAAAAATCCCTTGAAATGGCCGTAAGGTTTCCTGAAAATTTTTCAAGCTACCTTAAAAAAGTTGATAATAACCTTTTTGCGCTCAAGGGCTTTGCAAATCCTTTCCTGGCACAAAATACGGGGCCCGAAAGCATAAAGAATCTTCTAAGTTTAATTGAATCACAATATGGCAATATAGTTATAGATACGCAGACAGTATTTAACAGGCTTTTACTTGACACCTGCCTCATTGCCTCCAGGATTTTCCTTGTAACTGATAACTGCCTTGAAAGCCTTAGCAGGGTTATAAATTTGTATGAAATGCTGACCTTAACGTATGAAATAGATAAAAGCCGAATAAACCTGGTTGTCAATAAAAAGAGGCTAACTGATTATTTTAAAATATGGGATTATTCAAAACTTACCGAAGTTCCCGTTGAAGGATTTATACCATATGACAAAAAGTTCAATAAAACGCTTTTTATGTCAAATAAAAATAAATTGGTAAAAACAAAAATGTACAGGCAGGTCGGAAGGATTATAGAAAATGGTTTTATCCAATAACATGGTAAATTGCAGCAGCAATGAGGGTAACTCCTGTATTAAAAACACGGATTTTTCAGGCAGCACCATAAAAAGGGATCAGGCTGAAAAAGATATTATTGGTCTTTTGAAGAAAAGGATCCGGGATGATATAAAGTTTTTTTCAGACAGTTTCAGCAGCAGGCAGCAGTACAGGGAAAAGATCTATTATATGATTTCAGATATTGCAAACAGCAGTGTTGCACATGCAGGGTTATATATTGGCGATGAACTGCTTGAAAAAGCGCTTTCTGAAATTTTTGGCCTTGGAATACTGGAAAATTACCTCTCAGATAAAAAAATAACGGATATATTTATACAGGACAGGCAGATGCTTATTATAAGGGACGGCAGGAAGCAATTTCTGGGAGAGGTTTTTAACAGTATTGATGACGTTTACCTGATAGTTGACAGGATAAAGCTTGCATCAGGAAAAACAGTTGACCAGAGGGTGCCATTTTTGAATGCCGAGCTTTATGACGGAAGCAGGTGCTCAATAGTGATTCCCCCTGTATCAGACAGGGTCTATATCACGATAAGAGTGTTTAACTGCATAGATTTTGAGCTTGAAAACCTGCTAGGGCTTAAAATGTTTGATGATGATGCCTTCACAATGCTTAAAAAATTGGTGTCAGATAAAAAAAATATTTTAATTTCAGGCTCCACAGGCTCCGGCAAGACCACCCTGCTAAATACGCTTGTAAAGCTTATACCGCAAAACGAGATAATAAACCTTATACAGGATCTTCCGGAAATAAGGCTGAAAAACCACCCCTTTGCAAGAATGCTTACCACAAGGCCCAAAACGCGCGAAACAGATAATGAAATCAGCCAGGACAGGCTTGTGTATGAGACGCTGAGGATGAAGGCGGACAGGATTATACTGGGAGAGGTCCGTGACTGCATGGCGGCATACCAGCTTCTCCAGGCATTAAACACCGGCCACAGAGGCAGTTTCAGCACAATTCATGCCGACTCCTGCGCCGATGCCCTCATGCGCCTTGAAATGCTTGCAATGGAATACAGGCCTAATTTAAGCAGCAGGCTAATAAAAAAGACAGTATCGCGCGCAATAGATGCTGTTCTTTTTCTTGAATGTGAGCTTGATAAAAACCAGGATATTAAAAACAGGAAGATAAAAGAAATAGCCCAAGTAGAGGATTGCCTTGATAAAAGGGGTGATTACAAATTAATATTTCACTGACAATTTCACTGCTTGCTGCAATGGGTTTTTTATATATTTTTTGCTCAGCCATAATGTATGTTAATGCAAAAAAAGCCGGTTTTATGCGCCGCATCAAAAGATCATACAGCACAGGCTGGCAGCAAATACAGGGGCTGCCCGGCCGGAATGCCGCAGCAAGGCTGTCTATTGCTGAAAAGATTAAATTAAAAACCGGCGACTGGCTGAAAAGAAACGGGCTTGGCATCAGCCCTGGAGGTTTATTTATTACTGTTATTGTATGCCACCTGGTTATTTTTATACCATGTCTTTTTATTAAGTCCGGCATATTTATATCTTCTGCCATATCGGCAGTATCCCTGATTCTTTTTTATATTCTCACAGATTTTAACGGAAGAAAGATTAATGCAAAAAAAGAGGCACAGCTTGAAACATTCCTTATAGACCTCTCCGGATACTTGTATATAAATCCAAATGTCCTTGCCGGGATACAGAAAGCATGCCAGGAAACAGAGGAGCCTTTAAAAAATGATATTGAGGCAGTAATAGAGGATACAAAAAAGGGGCTGCGGCTAAACGAGGCCCTGCAGAGGATGATTGATAGAAACAGGAGCAGGATAATACAGATAATAATAACCGGCCTTATTGCAGCAAGTGAAAAAGGCGCAGATTCCGTAGTATTTCTCAAGGACCAGGTTGATTATTTGAGGGAGAAAAAAAGCATTGAAAGCTATATCAGGATTTTAAGTTCCGGCCCAAGATACACTTCATATATTATAGCCATCATTCCATTTATAGCTGTTTTTGCGGCTTCTTTTATAAATAAAAATTTCGCTGCAGCTCTTTTTAACGGAGCCGGCCTCTATGTGCTTATATATGCATGCGCAAGCTACCTGGCAGGATTTTTTTTAATAAACAGGATTGTAAATTTTTCAGACAAAACAGACAAAACAATAAAGTGAAAAATATTTAAAGCTAAACGGGATAAATAAAAAATGTACAAAAACACTCATTCATTTAAAGATCTGGATATTTTCCTGAAGGACTGGGGCCATATCAGTATACTCGGCATTAAAATTAAAACGCCTGAAGCTTTTTTTCTTTTGCAAATAAGCCTGCCTGTGGCCGTAATAATTTCATTTGCTGCTCTGGGGCTTTTGCTGGCTAAAAACTTCATTCTGCACGGAAGCGCAGCAGCACTGATAATTTATTTTATACTTCCTGCAATAGTGAGGGCAAAAATCAGCTTAAAAGCTGCAAATGTTCTTTACTGCCTTCCTGATGTAATTGATATGATGGCATCCCTTATAAATGCTGGGCTGAGTGTTGATGAAGCTATGGCATATATTGGGCAAAACCTTGACAATGCCGTTTCAGGCCTTTTTAAAGTTTATCACCTTGCCATTTTTGAGGGCAGCACAAAAAAAGAGGCGTTTGATAAAATCTGCAGGATGTCTTTCTGCAGCGAGTTTAAAAGCTTTATCAGGATTATCCACCAGGCTGAAACAATGGGAAATCCCATAAGGGAAATACTCAGGGATTTGTCAAAGGTATACCGCAACAATGAAAGGGATTTGCTAAAAATGAAAGCCGAAAAACTTGAAAGTAAGCTGATAATAGTTATTTTTATATTTATTTTCATACCAATGCTGGCAATTTTTTTAATACCTGTTCTTCCGCAGTTAAAAATATTTATTGGCTGATATGGATGTATTTAAATATATATATTAATAAAAAATGCTTGGATGCCGCTGAGTTTATGGCGGTATTTTAAGCAGGGTGAAAGGGGTTTGTAAAAATGAAAAGAGAAATAAAAGAAAGACTTTTAAAAGGGCTTAACCTGATGCAGCCAGGCATAAAAAATCTGTTAAAGGAACAGAGCGGGGCGACTCTTATTGAAATTGCCCTTTATGCTGCGCTTGTTGTAATTGTGTGCATCGCAGTCATTGCATCGCTTGGCGACAGGCTGCAGGGCGTTTTTAACACAATAGTTAACAGCCTTTAAAACAATGGCAAATTATTTAAAAAGCCAAAAAACAAATGGAAACATAATGCTGGAGCTTGCGCTTGTTTTACCTGTTTTTCTTCTTTTAATTGCAGGCATTATCCAGTTCGGCTTTATACTTAATGCAAAAATTGCGGTTAACTCTGCAGCATATGAAGCTGCAAGGGCCGCAACTGTTGCAGGAGATCCATATAATGCTGCGGTTGCTGCAGCACTGGATTATGCCGGGTCAAATCTTCCGGGGTGGGACTATAGCCAGAGGCTTAAAACACATGTTGACATTCCAGCAACGGCCCCCGGCACCCCCTTAACAGTTACAGTGACATACAAAGTGCCAATCTTTTTCAGCAATTTAAAGCCTTTTTCAGGGTACGGGAGCAGTTTTGCCGACATAAAAGGCACATCCGTTATGAGGATTGAAGAAAAGGAATGAGCATAAATTCTTAAAACAAAAAATATTATATATTTGCAACATTTTAGCAGGGCCATAAAAGGAGGCAGATTTGCAATTAAATTTAAAAAAATGCACCAAA
The DNA here is from genome assembly GCA_016870615.1 of Actinomycetota bacterium. Taxonomy (GTDB): domain Bacteria; phylum Actinomycetota; class Humimicrobiia; order Humimicrobiales; family Humimicrobiaceae; genus VGAZ01. The sequence continues at coordinate 17,990 of VGAZ01000014.1, forward strand.
ATAATGCAGAATTACAAGCACAGCATCTTTTACTGCTTTTTATTATTAAACAGGTATTTGAATAAAAATAAGGGGCGGGCGGCTTGGGCCGCAAGAATTTTTATACCAATAATTTTTTTATCAGTTTTTCTTACTGCATCATTTTTTTACCCGGCTAATCTTTGCGGCGGCAACTGGCTAAAAGTTGACATGCCGGAAAATAATCCCATATGGGTCGACACTTCCCGCTGGGAAACAAAAAAGATATATGTAAATGACGGATACTACGTAAATGTTGAAAAACAGCGCTGGGTTGATACATCTTATACTGTTTCAAGAGGGCACTGGGAAACAGGCCAGTACAGGGTGTGGGTCAATAGCAGCTCAGTTGTGCCTTATACTGCTTACAGGTATGTCGACACTTCCCACTGGGAAACAACAATTTCATATGTTGAAGTGCAGAAACCGGTTTTTTTCTCTGTACTGCATGGAACTGACAGCTATGGATGGAGCGTTTACTCTTTTGCTGCAAAATTTACAGGCCTGCAGCAGGTAACTTACAACGGCAATAAATATCTTGCCAATGTTTATGTTATTGATTACAGGCCAGCAAGGGGTGGCCGCATTTATGCTGTTAAATATGTATATATAATACAATTTGTAAAAGAACAAAGGGTGTCCTCAAAATGGGTTTCTTCAGGCTACTGGCAGCCCTACACAGCGTATAAAACTGTTGATACTTCCCACTGGGAGACAAGGACAGGCAGGCACTGGGTGGATACATCATATACTGTTAACAGCGGCTACTGGCAGCCTTACACTGAAAGGCAATGGGTTGATACTGGCTATTACCAGGATACCAGGGTATGGGTAAGCTCAGGATACTACGCAGAGCCGCTGCACGGCAGGGTCACAGTGCAAAAAAGCCCGGAATATGTTTTTACAAGGTGGCACAAAGACGGTACGGGCAGGGACTGCGGCATGGAACTTATAGTTAACTGGGAAATTGATAACAGCATGCTGCCCCAGGGCGAGCCGGAAAAGAAAATATCAAAAGTCTATATCTACCAGGAAACAGTAAGATATAAAGACAGGGGCAATGACACAACGGTAATTAAAAACAGCAATATAAGCCCGGCTGCAATTGGAAGTGTTGAGGCATTTTCATTATTTGACTATGCGGGAAGTGAGCAAAGCATACTTCATATTTATTTATATGCTTTAAGCGGCGAGGTGGTGCATGTTTATTTTAATAATCCCATAAACGGTTTCAGGTCCATAAATATTAAAAAAAGCGGGACATCCAGCAGTCCTGAAGAGTTCCTGGGGGGTAATTATTATGGTGAAGCCACATTCTGACAGTTTAAAACAGAAAGGCAATGTGCTGATTATGACAGCATTGCTTATGCCCCTGTTTTTAATGTTGTGCGGCATGGTTATTGATATAGGCAGGGCCTTTGCATTTAAAGCTGAGATAAACAGGGCCTGCATGATATCAGCAGAGGAGGCTGCAAAAGAAATAAATATTGATATTGCTCAACAGTCAGGAAACAGCAGGCTTGCCGGCAATTATGCTGATACAATAAACAAATTTTTTTATTTAAATATAAGCCAGGCAGATAACTTCAGCATAAAAAGTTTGGAATATGATGTTGTTGATTCATTGTCTTTCCCAAGATATATAAATGTTTATGCTGCCGCAGAAATAAACTGTTTTTTCCTGAAGCTTACTGGCATTGAGCGCATCACTGTTAATTCCCATGGAAGCGGAAGGCTTAAAAAAATATCAAACTAAAATTAAGGATTTTTTAAAATTTATTCAATCATAAATTCCGGTGTATTTATAAGGTTGCCGTCAAAATAAACCTGGGCATTATATTTTCCCGGGGGAAATGATCCGGCGATTTTTATATTAAAGCTGTAAAACCCTGAACCTGCAATTTCGGGTGAAAATTCCTGGGATGCAAGCTCCTTTTCAATGCTTATATAATTCCATACCACCCTGATATTATTGGAGGGGGTAAAATTTTTAAATTTGACAGACAGGTAAACAGAATTTGTGCCTTCAGGAAATACATCTGCAGGCTCCACCGGGGCAAAGTCACTGTCCACATCCCTGCATATAACAATTTCCTCTATTTCAGGATCGCCTTTTTTAATCACTTCCTGGATACTTTCAAGTTCAATTTCACTGCAGGCGCAAAGCAGCGCTGCAGACAGGATAAGGATAGAAAAAATTAAAATTTTTGTGGAAATATTTAAAAACCTGATAATATTTTTCATTTCCTGGTTCCTCATAATATCTTTAAAAGGTTTTTTATTATAATAAAATACCCTGTCCGCTAAAAATTTTTATTTATAATTATAGTATTATTTATTATATTATCCATATTATACCAGTTATATTTTTTAAATATCGCATTTTTGCCTCATTTTTTGAAAAAAATGTTTTTTAAATGGGGAAATTTGCAATAAACCCTATAATATTACATAAGGAATAAGTTAATATATAAAAATATGAATGATAAAGGAAAAAAACAGTATAGCGGTAAAACTTTAAGCAGGCGTGAAAGGCTTAAGGAATTTTATCTAAGCATTAAAGAATGCGCAAAATGCGAGCTTTCCCAAACCCGTACAAATTTTGTTTTCGGCAGCGGTAATGCTGATTCAAGGATTTTATTTGTCGGTGAGGCGCCTGGTAAAAATGAAGATATCCTGGGCAGGCCATTTGTGGGGCAGGCCGGCAGGATTCTTGATGAACTTCTCGAGAATGCAGGTTTTTTACGAAGCGAAATATTTATTGCAAATGTACTGAAATGCCGCCCACCCCTAAACAGGGATCCGCTTGCTTCTGAAATAGATTTGTGCAAACCCTATCTTTTTCAGCAGATTGAAATAATAGACCCTGGAATAATATGCACAATGGGCCGCTATTCCACCCAGCTTTTGCTTGAAATCGCTGCGCCAATAAGCAGTTTAAGGGGAAAGATTTATAAAAAAAACGGAAGGGTAATACTTCCTATTAACCACCCTGCTGCAGCCCTTTATACCCGTTCCAGGTTGCAGTTGCTGCAGGAAGATTTCAGGAGGTTAAAAGATATAGCGCTGGCATTATCTGAAGGCAGGGATTTTCCCGGCATAGCTGGCGCTTTAATTTGCGAAAATAAAACTGGCCAGTTGGCAAACCCCGTGCATGAAACTCAAACTGTTGATGCCGGGAAAAAGGGCGCGCACAAAAGCTTAAAAGAAAAAGAAGGCTATGGGCAAAACAGGGAAAGCGCAGGCAGCAAAGGAGAGAGCTCTCAGCTTGGTTTATTTTAAGGATTTAACTATAAATTCGGCTTCACCCCAAAAGACAAAAGAGGCAGGCCGCCTTTTTGCCCGAATACTGGAATATGGCGATGTGGTACTGCTTGGAGGCGAGCTTGGGGCCGGCAAGACTACATTTATTTCAGGTACTGCAGCCGGACTTGGAATTGATGAAAACCTTAGCAGCCCCAGCTTTACCATACTTAATATTTACACAAAGTCAAAACTTTGCCTTGTACACGCTGATTTTTACAGGCTTGACGGCATTGATGATATTTTAAATACAGGAATTGAGCAGTACCTGGGCGCAAAAAATACCCTTACCTTTATAGAATGGGGTGAAAAAATAAAAGACTTCCTTAAAAAAGATTTTGCGCAAATTTATTTTGAATATAATTTATTGGACAAAAACGCAAGAACAATCAGTATAAAAGGCAGCGGCCCCGCATGGGGCAAAAAAATTATAAAACTGGGTAAATTATTAAAAAATGCACATTTTGGGAATTGACAGCAGCACAGAAAAGCTAAGCATTGCATTAACTTCATGCAGCGAGGTTCATTATTTAAAAAACATGCGGACATATGCCCTGCAATACAGCAGGCACAGCGGATTTATGAAAAGTATTATCGCCCTGACTGATAAAGTATTGGAAAAGGCGGCAATTGATATAGAAGAAATCGATTATTTCTGTGTCAACAGGGGTCCCGGTGATTTTACCGGCACAAGGATTGGAATCAGCTTGATAAAAACATTTGCCCTCTCACAAAATAAGCCGTCTGCTGGCATTGATGCGCTTGATATTTATGCCATGCAGGCTGCATACTATAATGCGGCAAAAATCATGCAGCTGCTATCCGGCGGTTTAAGGGCATGTATTGTCCCGGCAATAGATATAAAAAGGGATGAATTATTTTTTTGTATTTATGAGGCATCTTTATATGAGGGCCATAAATGTGCGGGCAAACTGGTTTACAAAAACAGGGAATTATTTATTAATAAAATTGGAAATGATAGCATTTCAGGGGCTGGCACATTCATTGATTCATTTAAGGAATATTTCAAGGATTTATTGGGCGAACATTTGCGGGAATACTTTGAAAAGCAAAATAATGCGCTGTTTTTTTGCGGGACCGCATTTGCCAGTTACGGCAGTATTGCTGCCGGTTTAAGAGAGTTAAAACATAAATTTTTTATAGTAAAAAAAAGCTTATACCCTGATGCGCAGTATTTAAATATTTGCGCCATTTACAGGTTCTATAAAAATGGCGCCGCAATCGAAAGGATAATGCCGTATTATGCAAGGGAATTTACCCCTTTTAAAAAAAAATAATTTAAAAAACCAGGAAAAAATACTGATACTTGGAATAGAGACCTCCTGTGATGATACATGCGCATCAGTAGTTGAGGATGGGAAGGTAATTCTTTCAAATGTAATAGCTTCACAGCATGAGATCCATGGCAAATACGGAGGGGTAGTTCCGGAACTTGCTTCAAGAAGGCATGTTGAAGCAATAGATATTATAATAAATGAAGCCCTCCTGCAGGCAAAGATTAAGATGAGCCAGATAAGCGCAGTAAGCGTTTCAAACCGGCCAGGGCTAATAGGTTCCCTTCTTGTAGGAGTCGGCGCTGCAAAAGCAATATCATATTCAAAAAAGATCCCTTTTATGGCGGTAAATCATCTTAAGGCTCACCTTTTCTCAAATTTTCTTGAAGTTCCTGAAATGGGGCCATGTTTTACAGGTTTAATTGTATCAGGGGGCCATACCAGCCTTTACAGCGTAGGGCAAAACTGGGAAATAAAGGAGGTCGGCCATACGGTTGATGATGCCGCAGGTGAAGCATTTGACAAGATTGCAAGGTTTTTGGGGCTTGGCTATCCGGGGGGCCCTGTTATTGACAGGCTTGCTTCAAAGGGTAATCCTTCAAGATTTGAAATGCCGCGTCCAATGATTGAAAGCGGGGATTTGAATTTCAGTTTCAGCGGGCTAAAAACGGCCTTGATTTATAAAACAAAAAAGGAGCCCAAAATCCTGGATGAAAATAATATTGCTGACCTTGTGGCTTCTTTCCAGGATGCAATTGTTGATGTGCTTGTCCATAAAACATTCAAAGCATGCCGGCAGTCGGGATTTGAAAAAATACTTGTAAGCGGCGGGGTTGCAGCAAACAGCAGGCTTAGAAGCATGTTTGCCCAAAAAGCAGATTCTGAAGGGATAAAACTATATATACCACCGATAAAGCTTTGCATGGATAATGCTGCAATGGTGGCCTGCCTGGGGTATTATGATTATATTGCAGGCAACTTTTCCGATCTTTCTGTGGAAGTGTATTCAAGAAGTGATATATAGGTCCATCATGATGCCCTAAAGCTTTGAAGTATCGAACAAAATTTCAAAATAATTGATTAATTTAACAGATTTTCTAGATATTTTTGATACCACATAATATCAATTTCTTGATGTATAGATTTTTTGACTACTTTTTCATTTAGAATTAATTATAATATTTTTATTAATTTTTCTATAATATAGATTAATAAACTAATTTTTTATTTAAACATAAATATTGGAAATACAAAAAATAAAAAGACACAAGGGTAAAGAGAAACTTTTTTATGATGATATGGTTATTAAGTTATTCGAAAACAAGCTACACTTAGCCTCAATTAATTATATTTATTTTGCTGTAAGAGGTAATAAAAAAAGACAATCTCCCTTAAATGATGCAATAATTACTGCAAAAAATATCTTTGAAAAAAAATCTAATAAGATAGTTTATTCGGATAATATAATTTTCCCACAAACACCAACAGGAGAACCATGCCTGCAAATTACTGATTATATTAATTGGGCTGTTTATAGGGCATTTGTTAATCAAGAAGAACGTTATATAAATTTTATAAAGGAAAAAATTAGCCTTATTGTGGATATTTATGATTTAAAAAAATACCCTAAAAATTACTATAGTAGGAAAAATGTATTCTCTATAGAAAAAATAAGCCCTTTGCAGCTAGGTTGATTAAATCAACGCACGGCATGAAGCCGACTTTCACTAGCAAAGGACTAATTAATGATAATATATCACTATTTGTGTTAATTGTAAATACAGGATATTGGTGCCGAAGGTCGGGGTCGAACCGACACGAGCCTCGCGGCTCACTGGATTTTGAGTCCAGCGCGTCTGCCAATTCCGCCACTCCGGCACAAAAAGAATAATACAATTAATCTTTTTGATAATCAAGATTATAAAAGCTGTAAAACCTCCGTGAATGCTTTATAATCTTATTTAAATATTCTATTAAGTAAAGACTTGCAAATGAGTGGTAAAAAAATAATTCTTATAGACAGCAATAATATTGCCTACAGGGCCTTTTATGCTCTTCCACAGACAATAGTGACTACAACAGGCCAGATGACCAATGCTGTATACGGTTTTACAAGCATGCTGCTTAAAGTACTGGAGGATAAAAAACCGGATACAGTCATCTGCGCTTTTGACAGCAAGGGGCCTACATTCCGGCATGAAGCATACAGCGACTATAAAGCAACAAGGAAAAAAATGCCGGATGAGCTCATAGGGCAGATGCCTCTTATAATTGAAGTTGCTGATGCGCTTAATATAAAATCGCTGGAAATAAACGGCTATGAAGCTGATGATATTATCGCAACACTTGCAAAAAAACTCAAAGACAGGTTTGAGCAGGTAATAATTCTCTCAGGCGACAAGGACATACTGCAGCTTGTTTCTTCAAATGTAAGCGTAGTGGCGCTAAAAAAAGGTATAACTGATACAGAAACATATAATGAAGCAGGCGTTAAAGACAAATTCGGGGTAGAGCCCGCAAAGATAAAGGACCTTCTTGCGCTTATGGGCGACTCTTCTGACAATATCCCGGGAGTAAGCGGAATCGGGCCAAAAACTGCTGTTTCACTTATTAATACCTTTGGCAGCCTTGATGGCATTTATAAGAATATAAGTGAAATAAAAAATGAGAGATTAAAAAATACTCTTGATTTGGGCCAGGATATGGCCAGAAAGAGCCTTGAGCTTACAGAATTAAAAGATGACCTTGATATTGATATTGAAGAAATAGTTAAAAAAAAGATATTGGATATAGATAATAAGAAGGCAGAAAGCATTTTTAATTCCCTTGAGTTTAATACGCTTAAAAAAAGGCTTTATAAAATAAGCGGTTCCTGCGGCATAAAAGACGGCTTGGGTGGCCCGTCCATGGATTCGGAAGCCAAAGAAGCAGGCAAATCTTTAAAAAAAATTACCGGAAAAATATTGGTTGATGATGCGGCTCAATTGCTGGCGGGCTGTGCAAAGGCTTGTAAGCTGTATATAAGCATATTTTCTGCAGTGCAAGTAAAAGAATACAGCAAAACTGCCAGCATGAATTTGTCCTCAATCCAACCTGAGGGCCCGCAACAGTTTCTTCTTATGATGGATACAGGCAAGAATTTTCATTTTTTCAGCATGGAAGGTCCTGGAGGAAATGAAGTAAAAGAAAAACTTAAAGATATTTTAAGAAAAACAGAAATGGTGATCAGCGGTTTTGATTTTAAACATATATACAAATTTTTAAAAAAATATGGCATAGACATGTGCTGCAGCATAACTGATTATAAAATACAGTATCTTCTTTTAAACCCTGAAAAATCAAAAGTGGGAATCTCTGATATATTTACTGAATTCCTGGATCCGGGAATATTACCAGGGCTAAAAATTCTAAAAGAGGAAGGGTCCGGCGGCAATTATTATGATGAAGAAATTGAAAATGCCGGGCAAAATGCAATTTTGAAGAATCCTGGCAGCAGCCAGATGGACTTTGGTTTTAACCTGGAGAATGAAGATAAAAGCAAATTGCAAAAAAAAGAAACCGCTCAAACTCCTGCAGTCTCATATATTGAACAGCTCATAAAAACAAAAAAGATTAAAAGCCACCCTGCCCTTGTTCAAATGCTTTACTTTCCCGGTATTGAGGAAAAGCTTGCTGCTGCAATAAATAAAGAAGGCATGGAAAAGCTTTATGCCCGCATAGAGGCTCCCCTTGTAAAAGTGCTTGCTGATATGGAATTTAAGGGCGTAAATATAGACACCGGTTACCTGTCAATACTGTTGAAAGAATACAATGATAATATTGAGGAACTTACAAAAAGCATTTACCTGCTTTGCGGCGAAAAATTTAACATAAACTCAACCCAGCAGCTTTCAAAAATCCTTTACGGCAAGTTAGGGCTTACTGCTGCAAAAAAGACAAAAACAGGCTTCTCAACAGATGCAGCAACTCTTGTTGCAATACAGGATATGCATCCGGTAATTGAAAAAATCCTGGATTACAGGGAAAAAGTTAAGCTTAAAAATACATATATAGATGTGTTGCCCGGGCTCATAGATGCTTCAGACGGCAGGGTTCACACCACATATAACCAGCTTGGCACCACCACGGGCCGCATAAGCTCAAATAATCCAAACCTCCAGAATATTCCTGTAAGAACGGACCTTGGAAGGCAGATAAGAAAAGCCTTTATACCCGGCAGCGGCTACGACCTTCTTCTTTCCGCGGATTATTCACAGATAGAGCTGAGGATACTTGCCCACTTATCCGCAGATGCGGGCCTTATTGAAGCTTTCAGGACCGGCATGGACATACACACAAAAACTGCTGCAGAAATATTCGGGGTTGATTATGATAAGGTCGATGAAGACTTAAGGCGCCGGGCAAAAGCAATTAATTTCGGGATACTTTATGGAATGACTGAGTATGGCTTAAAGACCAGGCTCTCAATACCTGAAGATGAGGCAAGAAAGTATATAAATCTTTACTTTTCAAGATACCCTGATGTAAAAAAATATATGGGAAAAATGATATCTGAAGCTTACAGCAAAGGGTATACAACCACCATGTATGGGCGCAGGCGCCGCATAAGGGAACTTGGAAGCTCAAATGCCAATATCCGCAGCCTGGGTGAAAGGCTTGCAGTAAATACCCCCATACAGGGCAGCGCAGCAGACATAATGAAGTTAGCAACTGTGGTGCTGTTTGAAAAGATCAGGCAATCGGCTCTTGACTGTAACCTGATATTGCACGTTCATGATGAAATCGTTCTTGAACTAAGGCAAAAAGATTTAGAAAAAGTAAAAAGCATAGTTTCTGATTCTATGGAGAAATGCGTGGATTTAAAAACCGGTTTAAAAGTGGATATCAAGACCGCAAATAACTGGTTTATATAAGATTGCCATGCAGTTAACCTGCGGGATTAATAGTATTATATTAAAAAAATTAATATCTAATATTTTTTTTAAAATATTGCTAAAATACTGTATACATGATATTCTTTTTGGCGTTTTGACGTGAAAAACGGAGGGTGATTTATTAAATAATGATTAAAAATGACAACTTTAACAGGCTTACTGATGATAATTACATGGTGCAGCAAGAAGACGGAAGTATGGTTCCCAACTATGACGTCACTATCATCAGCTTCAATGAGGGAGATATCCTAAAAGGAAAAGTGGTGAAAATTGATAAAGACGAGGTCCTTATCGACATAGGATTCAAGTCTGAAGGAGTTATTCCTGCAGCTGAACTTTCAATCAGGTCAAATGCAAAACCGGATGAAATACTTTCGCTTGAAGAAGTGATAGATATAATGGTATTGCAGAAGGAAGACCAGGACGGCAGGCTGATTCTTTCAAAAAAAAGAGCGGAAGTTGAGAGAAGCTTCGACAGGGTTGAAGAAATTTACAGGAACAATGAAACTGTTGAAGGCGAAGTTATAGAATGCGTAAAAGGAGGGTTGATCCTTGATATAGGGTTAAGGGGCTTTTTGCCTGCTTCTCTTATAGATGTGAGAAAGACAAGAGATCTTGATTCATATATTGGCGAGAAATGCGCCTGCAAGATTATTGAAGTTGACAGGAACAGGAATAATGTGGTTCTTTCAAGAAAAGCAATAATTGAAGATGAAAGAAAAGAACAGAGAAAAACCGCCCTTGATAATATTGAAGCCGGGCAGGTTAAAAAAGGCGTTATAACAAGCATTGCTGATTTCGGAGCTTTTGTTGATGTGGAAGGTGTGGATGGGCTGATTCATATTTCAGAGCTGTCATGGAACCATGTTAAGCATCCTTCAGAGGTTGTAAAAGTAGGCGATGAAGTAAGCGTTGAAATACTTGACATTGACAGGGATAAGCAAAGGCTTTCCCTTGGACTCAAGCAGACACAAAAGGACCCTTGGCTTGAAAAAATAAAGAATTATAAAATCAATGATGTTGTAACGGGCAAAGTTACAAGGATTGTAAAATTCGGTTTATTTGTAATGATTGAACCCGGAATGGAAGGCCTTGTCCATATTACCGAGCTTTCACCGGAAGCTGTAAGAAGGCCAAGCGATGTTGGAAAAATCGGTGATGAGCTTGACATAAGGATTATTGATATAGATTATGACAAGAGGCGGATGGCTTTTTCTGTCAGGCTGGTAGAACATCCTGAGCTTGCTGAAGAAAATGCGGCAAAGTCAATAGAAAAAAATTATGAAGAAATAGATAAATCTGAAGTAAAAAAAGCTGTAAGTGATAAGAAAAGTGAAAAAACAGTTATAGACTCTCCGGTAGGTGAGCAAAAAGCTGCAAGTATTAAAGAACCCGCCGGGCAAGCAGTTAAAGAAACAGGCGCAGAAATTAAACCATCAGGGGACTTAAATGCAGAAGAATCTACAGATAAAAAAAGCGGAAAGGCAGCAGATGATGCAGAAACCAGCGCAAAAGATTTAAAAAAAGCTGCCGGAAGTGAAGATGAAGAAGCTATTAAAGATATAAGCGCCGAGGAAAAAAAGAAGACAATAAAACAGCTTCTTGATGAAATGAAGCATGAAGCAAATCTTGACTAGTCCATGCTCCGGGTAAATAAATTTTAAAATAATATATTAACTGTCTTTCCGCATGTTAAAAACTCAGTTTTTCCGAATTAATTTCTTAAAAATTACGGGGTTACTTGCCCCAAAAATTGTCCTCATCAATATCTAAAAGATCAAGCAG